>JAQBPF010000109.1 GCA_028287665.1 Deinococcus sp.
CACTGAACGCCACTTCGGTGCAGATCAGCCGAGGAGTAGACCACAGACCTTCGCGCTCCGGGTCGCCGCCATACAGGTCGGGGGGCAGCAGCGCAGGTGGGCTGAAGTTGTCCACCACCAGCATTCCACCGGGGGTCAGGGCGTCAATCAGGGCGTCCAGATGCTCTGTTTCGCGTTTGCCCGGAGCAGCATCACTGAAGATCAGATCGAAGGGGCCATGTGCCAAGACCTCGCGCCAGTCGCCGTGCAGGGCAGTCACGCGGGCGTCCCCCTTCAGGACTTCGCGGGCGACAGCTGCCCGTTCGGGGTCAGTTTCCACCGTCAGTAGATGTGCGCCCACACTGAGGCCCGCCAGCAGCCACGCCGCGCCTGTGCCACTCCCCAGTTCGGCAAGGCGTGCGCCAGGGCGACTGGCCGCCAGAGTTCGCAGCAAGCGCCCAGTGTCCAGGCTGCAATATCGGTCAAAGTTCAGGCGTGCGGCTTCAGCCAGAGCGTGCGCCACACGGGGCGGCAACGCAAGGGCCAAGTGGGTCTGGTTCCACGCCGCCAACACTTCCCGCACCTGTTTGTCGTCGGCCCAGGGCAGCGCCAGCGGGTTAATCCAGGCCCGTCCCCGCCGTTCGGGGCTGGAGTGCAGTTCGGGGTGGTCGGGGTGCAGGCGAGCCGGGAAGCACAGCGTTCCTTCCGTGAGCAGCACGGGTTCGCCAGTGATTTCTACCACCGCGCCGCATTCTTCCCAGGCTTCCCGCACCGCCGCCGCGCCTGCGTCCTCGCCGGGGTGAATGCCGCCGCCGGGGAGTGTCCAGCCGCCCGATTCCAGCTCAGTCATCAGGATTTGGCCTTGATGCTTTATCCAGACGCAGGCGCGGCCCCTTCGGTCATCCGTGAGTGGTAAGGAGTGAGTGGTCAGTGGGTCGGCTTCTATTGGCGTCCAGCCCTCCAGCAGGACTGCTAAAACTTCGTTCAGATCAGCTTGCCGCTCGCGGAGGATTGGTAACGCGCCGGACGAATGCAGGGCACGGGCGGCGCTCAGGTCGTCTGGATAGAGTTCAAAGGTCTGGAAGAAGGGGGAATAGAGAGTGTGTTCATTTTCCAGAAAACCCACCAGCGCCAACCGCAGCGCCGCCGCCTGCACCACTTCCGGCGCTCGGCCCACCGAAATGCCTTTTTTGGCAACATACGGGTCATCGGTGAACAGGCGTGTGCAGCCCGCCCAGGGGTCAGGCGCGGCGTACTGCACGGCGCGGATGCCGCTCATGGCAATGGCTCCGGCACATTGCGGGCAGGGTTGTACGGTGGTCAGGACTGTCCAGCCGTACACCTCTGGTTGCGGCGTGTCGGCCAGGTTCAGCAGCGCATTGATTTCGGCGTGGGCCAGATCATGCCCGCCAATCTGACCGCCTTCCGCGCCCCGCACCTCGCCCAAGCGGTTGCGCCCGCGTGCGATCACGTTGCCCGCGCCGTCTATGACCACTGCGCCGATGGGATAGGAGCCGGAGCAGTACGCCGCCCAGGCCTCAGCCAAGGCCGCGTACCAGGCGGCGGGAATTGAGGTGGAGGCAATGGGCCGCGCGGTGGAATCTGTTCTTCCATCCCCCCTCACAGCGCCCCCCGGTTCCGCTCAATCAGATCATCCAGTGCCTCCCGCAGCAGGCTCGCTTCTGTTCGGCCCAGCGCGTTGCTGAGCTTCGCCAGCCGCTCCAGTTGGCTTTTGGGGTAGTAGTTACTCTTCAGCACCATTTTGGATTCCACGAAGATGCAGGCGCGGCTACGGCCCTCGCGTTTGGCACGCAGCAGGGCTTCATCGGCGGCACGGTACAGGTCGGCATAGGTGCTGGCGTGCGCGGGCCGGGAAGCGATGCCCACGCTGAGGCCCAATGTGCGCGGCCAGTGTGGGTCACGGTGGATCTGGAAGTGGCGGATCACTTCATCGAACAGAATCAGGGCCGTTTCGGCAGCCGTTTCGGGCAAAATCGCCGCGTACTCGTCGCCGCCGATGCGCCCGATGATGCTGCCACTGGGCAGGGAGCCGCTGAGCAGGCGCTCTATCCCGCGCAGCACCCGGTCTCCTTCGGTGTGGCCCAGCGTATCGTTCAGGGTTTTGAAATGGTCCAAATCCAAAACAGCCAACGTGAGTGGAGCTGCGCCCAGGCGGGCAAAAGCGTCTTCGAACGGGTTGCGGGACAGAATATCGGGTCGGGCCACAGGCGTTCCTCCAGGGCAGGGGCAAAGGGGCAGGCCAATCAACCGGGCATCAGGTCAATCTGCATGTATGCTGCTCTTACATATATATGTTGCACATAACAGACCGAATAGCAATATGCGGTTTGAGCGTGCTAGACGCACTTGAGCGCACCACACTCAGATTCTCAGCTTCCGGCATTTGACATTTCTGTAGAAGAGCGACTAGCATTCCGTCTGGAACGGCAAAAACACGCCGGGTTGTCTGGCGGGTGTTGTCATTTATCCCAATTCACATTACGGAGGACTACCCATGCTTAAACCTTTGGGCGATCGTGTGCTGGTTGAAATTGTTGAAGACACCGAAACGAAGACTGCAGGCGGCCTGTATGTGCCTGACAGCGCCAAAGAAAAGAGCCAGCGTGGGCGCGTCGTTGCAGTCGGCAACGGCAAAGTGCTGGAAAACGGAACCCGCATGGCCGTCGAGGTCAACGTGGGCGACGTGGTGTACTTCGCCAAATACGGCGGCACCGAAGTGACGCTGGAAGGCAAGAACTACAGCCTGCTGGCCGAACGCGACATCCTCGCCATCGTCGAGTAAAGGCTGAGCTAGGCCGCCATCACTGGTAGTCCTGCTATTGCCACTCCCAACTCACCACTTCCCACTTACTTTTTAGGAGAACCATCATGGCTAAACAGCTTGTATTTGATGAAACTGCCCGCCGCGCCCTCGAACGAGGCGTGAACGCTGTCGCGAACGCCGTTAAAGTGACCCTTGGCCCCCGTGGCCGCAACGTGGTCATCGAAAAGAAATTTGGTAGCCCCACCATCACCAAAGACGGCGTGACCGTTGCCAAAGAAATCGAGCTGGAAGACAAGCTCGAGAACATCGGCGCACAGTTGCTGAAAGAAGTCGCCAGCAAGACCAACGACATCACGGGCGACGGCACCACCACCGCCACCGTGTTGGGTCAGGCAGTGGTCAAGGAAGGCCTGCGCAACGTCGCCGCCGGCGCCAACCCCCTGGCCCTCAAGCGCGGCATCGAGAAGGCCGTGGCTGCCGCCATCGAGGAGATCAAGAAGCTCAGCGTGCCCGTCGAGGACAGCGACGCGATCAAGAAGGTCGCGGGCATCAGCGCCAACGACGAGCAGGTCGGCGAGGAAATCGCCAACGCGATGGACAAGGTCGGCAAGGAAGGCGTCATCACCATCGAGGAATCCAAAGGTTTTGACACCGAAGTCGACGTGGTCGAGGGCATGCAGTTCGACAAGGGTTTCATCAACCCCTACTTCGTCACCAACACCGACAAGATGGAAGCGGTGCTCGAAGACGCCTACCTGCTGATCGTCGAGAAGAAGATCAGTGCGCTCAAAGACCTGCTTCCGGTGCTGGAGAAGGTCGCCCAGACGGGCCGCCCCCTGCTGATCATCGCCGAAGACGTCGAGGGCGAGGCGCTGGCGACCCTGGTGGTCAACAAGCTGCGCGGCACGCTGAACATCGCTGCCGTCAAGGCGCCCGGTTTCGGTGATCGCCGCAAGGAAATGCTGCGTGACATCGCTGCCGTGACCGGCGGTCAGGTCGTCACCGAGGACCTGGGCCACAAGCTGGAGAGCGTCGGCCTCGACATGCTGGGCCGTGCCAAGCGCGTCCGCATCACCAAGGACGAGACCACCATCATCGACGGCAGCGGCGACGCCAAGGAAATCGAGTCGCGCGTGGGTGCGATCAAGTCCGAGCTGGAGACCACCGACAGCGACTACGCCAAGGAGAAGCTCCAGGAGCGTCTCGCCAAGCTGGCGGGCGGCGTGGCCGTCATCCGTGTGGGCGCTGCCACCGAGACCGAGCTGAAGGAAAAGAAGCACCGCTACGAGGACGCCCTCAGCACCGCGCGCAGCGCTGTCGAGGAAGGCATCGTGTCGGGCGGCGGTACCACGCTGCTGCGCATCATTCCTGCCGTCCGTGCGGCGGCTGAAGCCCTGACCGGCGACGAGGCCACCGGCGCGCGCATCCTGATCCGCGCGCTCGAAGAGCCTGCCCGTCAGATCGCCATCAACGCCGGATTCGAGGGCAGCGTGGTCGTCAACGCCGTCATCAACTCCGACAAGCCCCGTTACGGCTTCAACGCCGCCACCGGCGAATTCGTCGACGACATGGTCGCGGCGGGCATCGTCGACCCGGCCAAGGTCACGCGCACCGCGCTTCAGAACGCGGCCAGCATCGGCGCCCTCATCCTCACCACCGAGGCCATCGTCTCTGACAAGCCCGAAAAGGCCCAGCAGAGTGGTCAGGGCGGCGGCGGTATGGGCGGCGGCGACATGGGCGGCATGGACTTCTAAAGCAGGAAATTTTCACAAAAAAGCCGGGGCCTCGCGCTCCGGCTTTTTTTGCAATTGCCCGGGACTTCGCTCCAGCGAGGAACGCCCGTGTGTCCGAATTGTCATAGACAAGCTGCAAACGCCGCCCAGAGAATGTCAGTTCTCTGAAAGGTCAGCCCTGCTAGGGTAAAGCATGAGGCCACTCCTCCGGAAAACGTCGCCTGCCTCGTGGATGCTGCTCGCCCTGTGCGTCCTGCTGGAGCTGCTCGGTACGGCCCAGGCCGCGACCACGATCGGCACGTGTACGGCGCTCGGCGGCACCCTGACCGCCAATCTCTTCGACAACGACGGAACCTTCGAAACACTGACGGGGACGCCTGCCGACCCTTCCTGGGCGGCGGCTCTTCCGGCGGGCTACACCACCCTGAAATACATCAACAACACCATCCGCACGTCGCCCTGGGCGGGTAGCCCGGAAGACGGCGAGTACACCATCAGCAACAGCACCAAGTACCGCAGCGCCACCAACGGCGCGTGGTGGTATTTTACCGACCATACCGGCTCGGCCAGCGGCGCACCCAGCGGCAATCTGAAGGGCCTGATGATGGTCATCAATGCCAGTTATACCGCCGATACATTCTATCAGCAGACCTTTACCGTGCTGCCCAACACCAATTACGAATACGGGCTGTGGATCATGAATATGCTCACGGGCAGCGGCGGTATCGCACCGAATGTGCAGGTCGAGGTCGACCGCATCGTGGGCGGCACGACCCTGCCGACGCAGATCGTGGCGGCGACAGGAAATATTCCGGTGTCGAATCTGGCGACTTGGAAGGCGTATGGGCAGATCATCAACAGCGGCCCGGCCACCCAGATGACGGTGCGCTTCAAGAACATCAACCCCGGCGGCGGCGGCAACGA
Source organism: Deinococcus sp. (assembly GCA_028287665.1). Taxonomy (GTDB): domain Bacteria; phylum Deinococcota; class Deinococci; order Deinococcales; family Deinococcaceae; genus Deinococcus. The sequence continues at coordinate 5,422 of JAQBPF010000109.1, forward strand.
CCTTGCCATCGACGACCTGACCTTCACCAGTTGTGCGGGGCTGAATATCGGATCGCTGAGCGGAACGGTGTATCTGGACAGCAACCGCAACAACGCGCTGGACGCGCTGGGCACCGACGCGGCGCTGGCGGGCGTGACGGTGCAACTGGTCAACAGCGCCGGAAGTGTCACCGCCAGCGCCGTCACCGACAGCAGTGGCGGCTACGTCTTCTACAACGTGCCCGCCGCCACCTACACCGTGCGGGTGCAGCCGCTCGACCCCAACATCAACGCGACCTACGTTTCCACCGCTCCGGCAGGCGCACAGCGCAGCGGCGTGGTGATCACTCCGGGGGGATTCGTCTTTTTCCAGGACTTCGGCTATCAGCAGGGGGTGGACGTGCAGGCGCTCAAGACGCAGCGGCTGGGAACCAGCGGAACGTTTGCCAGCGCCGACCTGACCGGCGTGCCGCAGTTTTCGACCGTGCAGTATCAGCTCACCCTGAAGAACAGCGGCACGGTCGCCATCACGTCCCCCAGCACCCTGACCGACGCCGTGCCCGCCGGATTGACCGCGCCCAGCGTCATCAGTACCACCCCCGCCGGAAGTGCGACCGGCTGCACGGCGACGTTGAGTGGGACGACCTTCACGCTGAGCGCCGCGACCCTGCCG
>JAQBPF010000389.1 GCA_028287665.1 Deinococcus sp.
TTACGCAGGGTCGGCTTCCCGAGGTACTGGCGCTGGACGGCGAGTTGCTGGAAAACCTGAGCTATGACGATTGCCCGGACCTGGCCGACTGGGTGACCGCCGAGCGCGAGCGGCTGCTGGAATGGCGGGCCCACGCCCGGCGGCACGAGGCGGCCCGGCTGGAGGGGGCCGGAGACTATGAAGCGGCCCTGACCCAGGCGCGGGCCCTGCTGGACCTCGATCCCGTGTCCGAGGACGCGAACCGACGCCTGATGCGCCTGCACTATCTGCGCGGCGACCGTCCCGCCGCCCTCAAAACCTACCGCCGCTGCCAGGAGGTGCTGCGGCGGGAATTCGGCACCGACCCTCTGCCCGAAACCGCGCACCTTGCCCGCGAGATCGACCGGGGCACGGTACCGGTGGGGCCCGCGCCCAGCAAACCCGAATTGCCCTTGGCTGTCCTGCGCCCGCCGCACCTGATGGGCCGGGAGCGCGAGTGGGCCCAGATGGAGCGGGCCTGGGAGGCAGGGCAGTGGATCTACATCACGGGCGAGCCGGGGTCAGGCAAGACGCGGCTGGCTCTGGACTTTGCGGCCAGCAAGGGCGAGTACATCGTGTTTTCGGGGCGGCCCGGCGACCGGGTGCAGCCTTACACCACCCTGACCCGGATGGCCCGCCACAATACGCAGCGGCGGCCCGAACTGATGGCGCAGATGGAACCGTGGGTCCGGCTGGAAATGGCGCGTCTGCTGCCCGAACTCGCCCCGCCGGGGGAGACGCCGCCGCCCATCCGGGGCGAAGAGGACCTGCTGCGTTTCCGTCAGGCGCACATGATCTGGAGCATCGCCGCCCACGAGGACCTGGTCAGCAACCTCTGCGACGACTGGCAGTTTTATGACGACAGCACCAACCAGATGGGCGTGTTCATGTTCGGCACCAGTTTCCCCCTCGGACAGCCAGGCGGGATGCCGCGCATTCTGGTCACCTACCGGCGCGGGGAGCTGCCGCCCGAGAGTCAGGCCGTCGTGCACAACGGCCTAGACACCGGAATCGCCGTGCTGATCGACCTGAAGCCGCTGGACGACGTGGCCATGAACGCGCTGATGAACGAGATCGACCTGCCGACCAACCCGGAGGTGCGGGCCCGGCTGTGGCGGCACTGCGGCGGCAATCCCCACTTCCTGCTGGAAACGGTCAAGCACCTGATCGAATCGGGCCAACTGGGAGAGCGCCTGCCAGAACGCCTGCCCCTGCCCGAAAAGGTCTGGGCCCTGATCGGTCGCCGCCTGGAGCGCCTGTCTGGCCCCGCCCTGCAGGCCGCCCGCGCCGCTGCCGTGCTGCAAAGTGACTTTGATCCCGAGCAGGTGGCCGAACTGCTCGGTGCGCCGCTGCTCGATCTGCTGGGGGCCTGGGAGGAACTGGAGGCCGCCCAGGTGGTGCAGGGCCACCGCTTCACGCACGATCTGGTGTACGAGGCAGTACTGGCGGGCATTCCGGCGTCGCTGCGTGGGCTGCTGCACCGCGCGGCGGCCCGCACACTGGAGCGGTCCGGAGCGGGGGCGGCGCGGGTGGCCGAGCACTGGCAGCAGGGGGGCAAACCGGAAGCCGCGCTGCCGTTCTTGCAGCGGGCCGCCCGAGAAGCGCAGGACCAGTACCGCCTGGAGGAAGCGGCCTCCTTTCACGGCGAGGCGGCAGAGGTCCTGAAGGCCCTGGGCGACGGGGCCGCCGCCGCCCGCGCTGTGGGCGCCCAGACAGCCCTGCTGGCCCTGGTGCCCGAGCGATTGACGCCGCAGTTCTAAAACCACAGTTCTGAATGCCGGTTCTGGAGAGGGTGCCCTGGCGCCCCGCGCCTCGCTGCGTGACCTGACCGCAGAGACCGCATCCCTGAAGGCCGTGCGGGCCCGCCCCAATCACGCTCCAATCAGGCATTCTTCCGTACCGTTGCCTCAGATCGGGACGGCACACCGTCCCGGCCAAGGAGGAATGACCATGAAGACATTGACCGCTGCCCGCCTGCTGACCCTCGCCCTCTTGACGGCATTGACCGGACCCGCCCTGGCCCATCAGGGCCACAGCCACACTTCACCTGCCGTGACCATTCAGAGCCAGGACTACAAGTTCGTCGGCCCGACCAGCATTCCCACGGGCTGGACCACCTTCGAACTCAGGAACGCGGGCAAAGAACCCCACCACATGCAGCTTGTTCGTCTGCCTTCCGGCATGACCCAGGCGGCGTTCCTGGCGAACCTGAAGCAAAACGAGGGGGCCGCGCTGGCCAGTGTGGAAATGGTGGGTGGGGTAGGCCTCCTGCTGCCCGGACAGGCACAGCAGGTCACCTTGCAGCTCACCGAGCCGGGCACCTATCTGGAGCTGTGCTTTGTTCCCGATGCCAAAGGTGTGCCCCACCTCGCGCTGGGCATGGTCAATGCCTTCCAGGTGACGCGGGCCCCAGGCACTGCCGCCCAGGCACAGCCCCCCAAAGCCGACCTCCAGGTCAAGCTGCAAGACTTCGGCTTCGAATTGCCCAAGGGAGTCACCATCACCGAGGGGGCGCAGGTATGGGCCGTCGAGAATGCTGGACCCGAGGGCCACGAGATGCTGGTGTTCCGCCTCGCTCCCGGCAAGACGATGGCGGACGTGGCGGCCTATATGGCCAAGCCGGAAGGTCCCATGCCCATGTTTCCGGCGGGAGGCGCACAGGCGGTGACACAGGGGCATACCTCCTACGCGCACCTGAACCTGACGCCCGGCGAATACCTGCTGCTGTGCGGCATTCCCAGCCCGGCCAACAAAGGAGCTCCGCACGCCGCCCTGGGCATGATTCGCCCTTTCCGGGTCGTGGCCAAAGCCCCTCAGAATTAACCCCCCAGCCGCAACAATCAGGCGGAGGCCGCGCTTCTTGATGATGAGAAGTGCGGCCTCCGCCTCTGCGCCTGTTCGGGCAACACAGGGGGCCAGGTGTCCGCTCCTCGTTGCCGAAGAGGCGATTCACTGGGCCTCAACCTTTCTTTCTAACCACTGGAAATGCGGCTGGCCCAGCGTCGGCGTGGCGTGCCTGACAGGCTAGGCCTCTGCATCTGGTGGGACGTGCAGAACCTCTTCTCCCCGGCCGTGGTCATTCAGGTCGGGTTCATCCAAGAAATGCTTGCTCAGAAAGTGCAGCAGGGCGGCAGGCGTGGCGAAATACCGCCGCTGCGGCTCGCTCTGAAGCAGCAGAGAGGCGCGCCAGACGGCGTGTGGACCGTCGAATTCGTGCCACACGCGCAGCAGATAGACTTCGTGTTCTCCGGAGGAGAGGGGGCGGGCGTCTTCATTCATGGCTGAACCTCCAAGCCCACCGCTGAGCGGTGTTCGGCCAGCCTAGGGACCCCAGCGTGATTGAAGCCTGATTGCGCGTCCAGCCGCGCGCCAGACGGCGGCCCTGTCGCTCTCCATCGCTGCTCCGGTGGGATGGCTGTCTGCCCGGGGCTGCGCGTGGGTGCTGCCCCATGTCCCGGGGCTGCCGTCTGGCGCGCCCGAACAATCACCCTGTGGTCACGGGGGTCTGTCTAAGCTGGCTTCACTTCCCCACGGAAGCGGCACCGAGCGGAGGTGCCGGAAGGAGCCGTTCATGTCTGGAACCAAGCTGAATTCAATCGCCCGCCTCAGTCTTCTCGCCCTCACTGTCTGGGGAGGCGTGGTGGCCGCGCCCAGCAAGCCCGCCCCCGGCAGCGTGCAGGGTCAGGTGCTCAATTCGCGGGGTCAGCCCGTGGAGGGCGTCAAGGTCTGGATCAAACCTGTCGTGACCACGGGCGTTGCGGAGGTGCTGACCGACGAACAGGGCCGCTATCAGGTCGGCGGGCTGCCTCCTGTGGGGTATCAGGCGCTGGCGTGGCTGTCGGTGCCCTTCAAGGGCCAGAAGTTCTGTTACCGCCTCGCCCTCCCCAAAACAGCCGATTACAACCCCTTCGTGCCCAAAGACGGAATCGTGCGCAACTTCAAGTGGCAGCTCACGGGCCGCGTGCCCGACTGGGACGACGACAGCAGCGAACTGGGTTACTTCGGCGGCAGCCTCTCGCCCATGCAGGGCGGCTTTCAGGACCGCTGGGCCACCGCGCAGGATCAGATTGAACTGCAACTGACCCCAGTCGGCCCCCTCATCGATGGCAGTGCGGGCAAGGTGCTGACCAAAACTGCTCCGGCACGCGGCATGGCTCTTGACCTCCCGATCGGCACCTACAAGGTCAGGGCCACGTTCGTCAGTGCGGGCGGCAAACGCGAGGCGCTCAGCGTGTCCGACAACCAGAACGGAACCTTTGGCCGCGAGGCGACCGTCAACTTCCAGGGCGGCACGAGCAGTTGTGTGGGCCGCTACGGCGGGGGGGCCGGACGTGCCTACGTGTACTGGCGTTTCCAGTAGCTCGCCCTTCCTCCCTTCACCGCCTTTCCTCTTCAGGAGAACCCCATGAACACACGTTCCATCCGGCCCACTGTCCTCGCCCTCAGCGTATTGGTCGGCCTGCCGGGCGCCGCCTCGGCCTCGCGCCTTCCCGCCAATCTCGAACCCTTTGGCCTTGATCAGGTGTGCGTAGGACGCGCCGAAGTGCAGGTGCGCGGCAAGCTCGACGCCACCCTGACCAAAGCCGCCCAGGACCTGCTGAAACAGTCGGCAGCTGGCCAGAAGCTGAGTTCGGTTGCCTACACCGAATGCCCGGCGTGGCTGGCCTGGCAGGTCGAGGTGGGCAACACCGGCCAGGACCAGCTGATGGTGTACGGCGCGACCCTGAGCCTCGTGACGCCCAAACTGGACACCAAGGCACTGGGCAACCTCAAGGAGGAAACCTTCGACTACGACGGCGGTTTCGAGTACGTCACGCTGTGGAGCGCGGCAGGGCAGGACATCGCCTTCGACGCCCAGAACCTCGCCTTCCGGCTGCGTGCCCAGCTGATCGACCTGATGGGCAGCTTTGCCACCGACTGGAAAAAGAGCCACTGAGGGCCGTCCCTCCATTCTGCCCGCATGGCCCGCCTGCAAAGCGGCTCATGCGGGCTTTCAGGCTGGCTGTCCAGCAGTTCGGGCCAACACCTGGGTCCGGCCCCGCTGCTTAAAGGTTCGCTGAAGAACAAGCCCGGCAAGCGGAAACTGCTCTCTGTACCCTCGGTCATACTGGGCCGCGTGCCGTTCTCCCGTACCCTCCGTGCCCTGATGTTCTTGGCCGTGCTGTCTGCGCCAGCCTCAGCAGCCACAAGTGTAGAACTTCTGATTTCCCCAACAGGCCAAGTCACCCAGGCGGGGCGAAGCGTGCAGCTGCGGACGCCTCCACAGTTCGTCGGAACGACCCTGCTGCTTCCCCTGCGCGAAACGGCGGCCCTGCTGGGGCGGCCCGTGCAGAACAACGGCACCCTCATTCAGGTGGGACGCCTGGTGGTCCAGACCAGCAACCGCAGCATGACCATCGACGACGTGCCGTATGCTGGTGAGTTGATTCTGACTCCGGGCGGAGATCCACTTGTAGAGGCCCGGCTGCTGGCCTACGCGCTGGACGGCCAACTGGTGGCCCGACCCGGCGGAATCCTGTCGATCACGGCTGTGTCCAAAGACGGGGTGACGGCCCCCAGCACGCCGTTTCCGGTCACGCCTCCCACCAGTTCTCCCTCTCCTTCGGCCGGTGCCGCACCGCAACAGGTCGCCTCTGGGCTCCCCGAAGCGCGTTTTGCGACCAACAAAACCATCTATGCTCCGGGAGAACGCATCACCTACACCGACTTTTCATTCGACCCAGAGGGACTGAACCTGTCCCGCCACTGGGAAGGCATGAGCGAGGTGTTCTTTACGCCCGGCGAATACCGCGTGACCCTGGTGGTCACGAACAGCAAAGGCCGCGTCAGTGCCCCTTCTTCCAGGATCATCCGCGTGCAGGGGGCAACGGTGAACACGCCGCTTTCCTACGCCCTGCGCAACACGCCGATCGGCTCCACATTTCCGGACCCGCTCAATCCGGCTTACCCTGCCCTGACCCCCATCACGCAGTCCGGCGCCTCTTTTCCGCTGCTGTTCAGCGACTCGCCGGAAGCTCCCAACCAGAGCGGCATCCTGTATCAGGACCGGGCCTCCGGACGGGTGCGCGTGGTGGCCTATCACCTCAACCGCCTGTCCAAACCTGCGCGGTTGTACGTTCTGGCGCGGCCCCGCACCCCTGGAACTGCGGTGCAGGTGCTGCGGGGCGGAAGCGCGGGCGGCACACGCGTGGAGAGCGTGCTGGGGCAGGTCAGCGTGCTGGATTTTCTGACCGATAACGGCAGCCCGCGCCAGGTCCTGGGGGCCCAGGGAAGTACGGCCCTGTACAGCAGCCCACTGCTGGCCCCGGAGCAGGGCGCCAAGGTGCTGATGGACCTGCAGATCAGCGGAGAAGCTGACCTGAGCGTGGTCATGCTGGAAGAAGGACGGCCCCTGACCGATGAAACCCTGCGTTCCCTGACGGTCCTGCCGCCAGACAGCCAACACCAGCGCGGCACGTTTCCTGGGGCGGTACGCAGCCTCAATGTGCGCCTGGGGGCCTCACCTGCACGGGTAATGCTTGGGGACAGTGCCAGCGACCCGGCCCTCAGCGGGATAGACGCCACCACTGGAGCCCCGCAGCGCCTGAACGGCAATTACGGGGTGCAGTACGACATCACGGTCGAGAACACCATTCCCGGCAACAGCACCGTGGCCACCTTTGTGCCCCGTGCGGGTCCCTACCGGGGCGGCCTCACCGTAGAAGACGGACAGGACCGCCAGGTCATCAGGATTCCAGGCTCCGGCGTCCTGACCAATGGAGACCTACCGCTGCTGCTGTGGCGCACCCCATCCAGAGTGTTCCGGATGTCGTTTATTCCGACCGGGGGGTCCTTTCTGCCCGTGGCGTTGGTGTTCTACCCACACACGGGGGCGCTTACTCCCTGAGCGACCGACACAGGCGCTCCCATGACGCTGGCATTCAGCCTGATGACCAAGCCCAGACTGAAGGGCCGCGCTCTAGAGGCGACAAGAAACGACTCTTTTCCTACGGAGGCAGGTCTGCGGAGAGGGCAACTGCCAGCAGAAACAGAGCTCTCTGGTGTTCATTCTCCCCCAGCCACCTGAGCTACTTCTGGGCCACGTTCCAACCGGGGAGAGCACCCACATACTTGGCGCGGGGACGCACCAACCGCCCCTGGGCTGCGGACTCGGCGGCGTGCGCCAGCCAGCCCACCGTGCGGCCCAGAGCAAACAGGGCCAGGCCGCGCTCTGCCGGACCGCCCAGCAGATGGGTGACCACAGCCAGAGCCAGATCCACGTTCGGCAGCTCTCCCAGTTCCCGCCGGACCTCTTCGCACAGCTTCTGAGCCACTTCGACAGCGGGCGCAGCGGGCCACACGGAGGCCATGTGGTCCAGCAATGCCCGCCCACGGGGATCGCCGTCCGGATACAGCAGATGGCCAAATCCAGGCGCATGACGCTGACGGCGCATCATGTCGGAAAGGGCGCGGGCGGCTCCCTGACGGCCTGCCCGGTCCAGCAACTCGTAGCACAGCTCGGCACTCAGCCCGTGGCGAACGCCTTGCAGGGCGCAGAGTCCGCCCAGTGCGGCGTGATGCAGGCTGGCCCCACTTGACGCCACACAACGGGCCGTGAAGCTGGAGACATTGAGTTCATGGTCGGCCGTCAGGATCAGGGCGCGGCGCAACAGATCGGTGAGCAGGGAATCCGCTCCCCAGGCGCGGCCCAGGCGTTCGTGAAGGGCCAGGTCTGGGGCGCTGGGAATGCCCCGGGCCCGTTCTGCCACAGCAAACAGCAGCGACAGCACCCGCGCCGCGTTGCCCGGCAGGGCTTCAGGGCGGGCGTCGGCGGCCTGGAGGTCCCGCGCTCCTGCAGAGGTCAGGGCGTGGGCGAACGACTCCAGGAGGCCGCCTTCGAAAAACGGGGGAATCAGGGCCAGATGCGCGCGCAGCGGAAGCGTGATGGCCTGTAACTCTCTGGTCCAGAGCAGGCCCGCCACCTCTTCCACGGTGCGCTGCTCGGCCAGGAGCACCGCGTCCTGTCCGCGGTAGTACAGCCGTCCCCCCGCTATCAGGGTCAGTTCCGATTCCAGAACGGGCGCGCCCCAATTCAGCGCGCCCTGCACCGTCTTTTCGGGATCCCGGCGCCCCTGCTTGCGCCGCACCAGCGCGTCTATCTCCTCTGCCAGATACCGGCGCTCCCGCGTTTTGCCCTGCGCCGGTTCGGAGCGGATCAGCCCCCGGCTGACGTAGGCGTAGAGGGTGGCGCGGCTGACCCCCAGGCGTTCGGTGGCTTCGGCGGCTGAAAAAGAGTGGGACACCCTTCCATCCTAATATTGATTGCCGAATCAAGATTGACGGAGTGTGTCAAGTCGAGCAGCATGCCTGGAGGAGGTCTGTTGATGACACGCATTGAAGATGTGCCTACCCCCCAGCTGTTTCCTGACGCCTACCCCCCGGAGCGCTTTCCGCAGTTCGTGTGGACCGGGCGCCCTTCCACCCTGCCGGCCCAGGCCTGGACCACCGAGACCACCCACCGCGACGGCCAGCAGGGAGGACTGCCGCTCACGGTTCAGCAGGGCGTCAGGATCTATGAGCTGATGTGCGCCTTTACCGGAGGCAGCGGCGCGATTCGGCAGGCGGAGTTCTTCGTGTACCGCGCCCCTGACCGCGAGATGCTGGAGGCGGCACTGGAACGCTTCCGGGGAGGAGCGCCGGTAGAGCCGACCACCTGGATTCGGGCCAGCCGGAAAGATGCCCAGCTGGTCGGGGCGTTGGGCGTACGCGAAACGGGGATGTTGGCGAGTGCCAGCGATTACCACACCTTCTACAAATTCACACCGGGTGGGCGGTCGCAGGCGGCAAGCACCTACCTCGACGCTGTACAGGCCGTGCTGGACGCAGGTCTCAGACCCCGCCTCCATCTGGAAGATGCCACCCGTGCGCCGCGCGAATTCCTGTTGCCCTTCGTGCAGGCCGTGTTGGAACTGGCCGCGCCTTACGGAGAGAGCGGGCGGCCCAAATTCCGCCTCTGCGACACGATGGGCCTGGGCTTGCCCTACGAGTCCGTCGCGTGGCCGCGCAGCGTGCCCGGCATGGTCCGCGAGGTGCGGGGGCTGGGGGTGCGGAGTGAGGAACTCGAATTTCACCCGCACAATGACACCCACCTGGTCGTGGCGAACTGCCTGTCAGCCGTGATGGCGGGCTGCGCGGCCATCAACGGCACCCTCCTGGGCAAAGGAGAACGGACTGGAAATGCACCCCTGGAAGGTGTGCTGCTTCATCTCTTGGGCATGGGCTACTGTGCAGAGCAGGCTCCGGATTTCACGCAACTGAACGCGCTGGCCGAGGTCTACGGGGAGATCGGGCAGGGTGTCCCTGCCAAATACCCGCTCTACGGCAGAGACGCGCACCGCACGCGGGCAGGCATCCACGCGGACGGCCTCAACAAATTTTGGCCGATGTACGCACCCTTCGATGTGCCCGCCCTCCTGGGACGGCCCCTGGAACTCAGCCTCACCAAAGACAGTGGGCTGGCGGGCCTGATCTTCTTAATCAAAGGCCATACGGGCACTGAACTTCGCAAGGATGACTCCAGACTTCAGGCCCTTCACGCACAGTTAAACGAAGAGTTCGGGGCGGGCCGCCAGACCGCGGTAGAATGGGAAGAAATTGCTCCTCGCGTTGAAAACCTTCTGCAAGTGGGGCAGCCCTTGACGGTCGCTGGAGAGTGATGGATACGGGCAAGCCAGAGCGGGGGAAGGCCAATGCCTCTGACACAGCTGTGTCAGACGTGGGCGTCAGCTGCGCCTTAGCTACCGTGATCAGGCTGACCGGGCAGGTCTCCGCCGTTCCTGCCTGGCCTGCGCGGTCAGCAGGATGCACAGGTGGATTCAGGCGATATCGGCGCCACAACCTGTCATTGTTCTTCCCACTGGGTGAGCATGGCCTGGGCCTCGGCGGTGCTTTTCCCCAACAACCCGATCAGGTCGAGGGTCGTGACCTGACCCGCCACGTACAGCGCCGAGACGCGGTCCCGAACCTCGCGCCGTTCAGGAGGTTGGTCGTAGGTGCCCATCAATATAATGTGGGCTGCGGCGAGGTCGCGCACACTCACCCGAGCTTCCGGATCGCTTGAATCGGCTGCACCGCGGGGAGCCGTTGGAACAGGAGGCTGCCGACCTTCAGCCTGGGTCAGCAGCGTGTCGTACTTGTGCGGTTGCTCCAGGATATCGGTCAGAATCCCGGCCTTGTTGCGGATCTTGGTTCGGTAGTCGGTTCTCAGGAGGGCCTCCAAGACACCCACGGCCCGTTTAACGGCTTGCGGTCCATGGGTCTGGGCCAGGAGGAGGGTCCGTCCTCCACTGACCCCGTAGCGGGCCAACAGTGCCGCCGCCTCTGGATCAGGAGTCGCGGCGTCCACACTGCCAAAGGCGTAATGCACCACCCGTGCTTTGCCGCGTCCCTGATAGGTCACGTCCTGCAGGAAGCCGGTGGCCTTCAGTTCCTCGTGGGCGGGTTTCAGGGCCCGCATCACCGTATCGGGGCGCATCTCGTGCATGCCGAGGTGACTGGCCCAGACGCCCAGCGGAACCGAGTAGGCCAGCACGGGTTGGCCGCCCCCTTGCCGCTGAAACGAGAGGGTGCGGAACAGGTTGCGGGTCAAGGGCTGAGTCAACTTGGCCAGCAACTCAAAATTCAGTGGCAGGATGTGACCCGCCCGGATATTTTTGATCACGCCGTCATCGAGTTTGATGGCCAATACCGTCTGGGCCCGCCACTGGCCGATGTTGGTGACATCGGCCGTGTTGTCTTCTGCCGAATGCTTCACGATCAGGCTGAAGCTCATTGTTCGCCAGCGGTGTTTGCTGCCGTCATACCAGCTGTCAATGACGTCGTAAGCGGTGTACTGCAGGCGGCGAAGTGACTCACGTAACTTTTCATAGGCGCGGGCACTGGGGGTGATCCCACTCAGCCGCAAGAGTTCCCGGCTGGTGACCCGCACCGTGTCATCTTCCGGAAGGCCCTGCAAAACGGCAGCATTCACCAATCCAAGCAGAATGTCATTGTCCACGCCATGCGGTACCAAGCTGTTGCGCGGTGCAGTGCAGGTGATGTGAATCGCGCCCAGGGCGTCCAGAGCCAGCTGCTTGGTCCATTCGTACAGGTCTGTGCGGTTGGGGGCCAGCACCAAATTGAGCCGGGCGAGATTCGGTTCATCGTGCCGAAGCTCTACCTCTGCATCCCTGATCGCCATGAGTGCAGTTTACAGGCTTCTCAGAAACAGCGGGCCAATGAGGCTGTGTTCTGATTGATGATCAATCTTTTAAAGGAGTAGTTAAAACATATGAATGATCATCACTCAAGGAGGACGGAAAAATACCGTCTCAGACGCTATCTGCTGGAGCAATTCCACAAAGTGCCACAGGCGGGAGGCCTCCAATTCCACAAAGTGCCACAGGCGGGAGAGGAGAAACACCACAAAGTGCCACAGGCGAGAGAGGAGAAACACCACAAAGTGCCACAGGCAGAAAGGCCCGATTCCACAAAGTGCCACAGGCAGCGTCGACGTCTTGCTGCCTCCCAGTTTGCCAGCAGGAAGGAGCAAATGCCCTGGGTTAGACTGACGTATGAACATCGGGATTCTGGGTGCTGGTCACATCGGTCAGGCTCTCGCCGCACAGTTTGTTCGTGCTGGTCATTCTGTGATGCTCAGCAACTCGCGCGGGCCAGCCACGCTGACACAGACAGTGGCCGACCTGGGGCCGTCCGTTCGTGCCGCCACGGCGCAGGAAGCCGCCCAGTGGGGTGAACTGGTTGTCGAGACGGTTCCTTTTGGCCGCTACGCCGACCTCCCTGAACAGGAGTTGCAGGGCAAAATCGTCATCGACACGGCGAACTTTTACCCCGGACGTGATGGGCAGATTGATCTGGGAGGTCTGTCGGAGAGTGCATTCATGGCCCGGCATCTGCCTGGAGCACGGGTCGTGAAGGCCTTCAACGCCATTGCAGCCGCGCAACTCAGGGATCAGGGCAGGCCGGAAGCAGCGTTGGAGGAACGCCGCGCGATTCCAGTGGCCAGTGATGACGCGGACGCCAAGGCGCAGGTCATGGAGCTGATTGAAGCGATTGGGTTCGCGCCCGTGGATGGGGGGACATTGGAGGACAGCAAGCGCTTTCAGCCGGGCACACCGCCGTATGGGGCAGATCTGAATGCCCAGCAACTGCGCCAACTGCTTTCGAGCTGACTCCAAGGGGAGGGTCTTTGTGCGCGGTTCTTTTCTGCCCCGCCCTCCTTTCAATGGGTGAGCTGTCCGGCATTCTTCCCGCAGGCCGTAGCCGTACCGCGTATTCTGCCCTCTCAGAGCGGGGACCAGAG
>JAQBPF010000111.1 GCA_028287665.1 Deinococcus sp.
CTGATTCGGGTCTGGCTGCCTTTTTGCAGGCCGAGGCTGCCGCTGCGGGGCGTGACCGGGTGCGGCGGAGCAAATTCAGTGGCCGTCTGGTGATGGCCCTGCGGCCCGAACTGAGCGGGAAAACGTTGGGGGCTTTTATGCAGGCCTTCACGGTCAGCCCGGACTTCTGGGCGTGGGTGGACGGGGCCACGCCCGCCGAAGTTCAGGCCCGCATTCTGGCCGCCCCTCTCCCGCTACACTCGCCTGCATGACTGGTTCTTCTGAGCAACATTCCGGGCGCGTGCATGTGGGCGCAGCCGAAGCCCTTCCCGACGGCAGCCAGACCGAAGTGCTGGTGGGCGGCGTCCATGTGGTCGTGGTGCGCTATGAGGGCGAATTTTACGCCCTGCGGAACAACTGCACCCACAAAGATTTCCCGCTGCTGGGCGGCGACGTGAGCCTGGGCCGGATCACCTGCGCCAAGCACGGGGCCAAGTTTGAACTGGCAACGGGCAAGGCCAAGACCCTGCCTGCCGTGAAAGCCGTGCAGATTTACAAAACGCTGCTGGAAGACGGAGAAGTGTACGTGCTGGCGCTGTAAACCTGTCTTTACAGTAAAACCTGCCTGCACAACGAAGCCTGCGCCTCTGATCCTGGGGCGCAGGCTTCGTTGTGGATCCACCTTATGTGCGGTCGTCGCCCGACACTTCGCTCTGAAGCTCGGCGCGTGTGCCCTGCGGCAGATCGCCGGGGCGCTCGCTGGGGTGAGGTGGGCCCTGCTCGCTGGGAGGCGTGTAGCCGGGGTTGGGGTCGGCACTGCGGCGCTGAGACTGGCTGGCCAGCATGGCCGTGTTGTTGAGGCCCAGGCCCGCCGAGGGCACCACCGTATCCAGCAACTCGCCGCCCAGCCCATCCACCGACTGTACGCCCACAAATTCGGGAGTTTGCAGGGTATGTTCCATCTGCGCCGGGTCACGGGTGGCCAGATGATCAAACTGCGCGGTGATCTCATGCGGGTCCTGCATATGCACAGGCTCGTATTTGCCCTCGTCGGCGCTGCTCACGCGGCTGTCGGCGGGCGTGGTGGTGTAAAAGGGCTGATGGTCGTCTTTGGGGTCAGGCGTCTGAAATCCCGTGCGGTGGTCGGCGGGGCGGCCATCCTCATGGGGTACCTCACGGTGCAGCAGATCGTCATGGTCGCCATTGGGATTGGTCATGGCCGTAGTGTCCTCCAAGGCGGCGGGCACTGCATTCCGGGTTTCTTGTGGCTTGTCGTGAGGACTGCTTAGAAATGTGCCCATTCGGGAGGTACCCAGGGAGGCCGCCAACACCGAATGCCCTTCTTCCTGCGCGATACTGGCGGCAGTGCGCCCATCGTCGGTTTGGGCGGCGGCATCGGCTCCGGAGGCCAACATTATCTCTACCAGCTCCGCGTTGCCGTGTTGGGCCGCCGCCATCAGGGGTGTGAAACCGTCCTGCTGCGCGGCGTTCACCTCGGCTCCGTGGGTCAGAAGAAGCTGCGTCAGGCCGCTATGGTTGGCCGCTACAGCGGAATGCAGCGGCTGAACCTGCATGGCGTTGGCACTCACGGCGTTCACGTTGGCTCCCCGGAGCAGCAATTCGGCGGCCAGTTCCTCCTGCCCAAAAAAGGCGGCCAGCCCCAGCGGGGTAAATCCATCGGCGCTCACAGCATTCACGTCTATCTCACCTGTATCCAGCACGGCACGCAGGTGATCCAACTCGCCTGTGGCGGCAGCCTCGAAGACGGTCAGGGGTGGCCCGCCCCATTCCGCGTGCAGCCCGACCAGGGCCCGCGCCACCTCCGGTTTCCGGTAATAGGTGGCAAACAGCAGCGGCGATACCCCCATCGGACTGACCGCCGATAGCAGGGCCGGAGTCCCCTGTACCAAGGCCCGCACCGTTTCGATGTCACCTGCCTGAATCGCCACAAAAAGGGCGCTGGTGGCCTCAGCGGACAAGGATGGAGAGTCGCTCATGGCACCTAGCCTAACGCCGCCGCGCCCTCTGGGATGTGGGGCCTTTCTCGCCCGAACCCTGACTTCTGCGTTTGCCCCCGCGTTAGATTGCCCCCATGACCCGCCCCCAGCCGTGGCCGCGCCAAGCTTTTCCGTACCTGCATCCCACGCCCACCCGCTGGGCCGACAACGACGTGTACGGTCACATCAACAACGTGACCTACTACGCCTACTTCGATACGGCGGTGAATGCGCTGCTGCTGGCGCGGGGCGTGCTGGACCTTCAGGCGGGGGCCACCATCGGTCTGGTCGTGGAAACGGGGTGCAGTTATTTTGCTGCGGCAGCTTTCCCAGAACTGCTACAGGTGGGCGTGCGCGTGGCCACTCTGGGCCGCAGCAGCGTGCGCTACGAACTGGCCGTCTTCCGGGCAGACGACGACACGGCCTGCGCTCAGGGCCATTTCGTGCATGTGTACGTGGACCGGCAAACGCGGCGGCCCGTGCCCCTTCCGGACGACTTACGGGCCGTGCTGGAAAGCCTGCAGAGGGGCGAACTCTGATCTAAACCCAATCCAAAGATCAGGGCGGCCCCGGTGCGCTAGCTTGGCCCCATGCGCGTGTGGATCGGATGTGGCGGGTACAGCAACGACGATTGGGCTGCCCCTGGCCTGATCTATGACGGGGTCAAAAA
>JAQBPF010000417.1 GCA_028287665.1 Deinococcus sp.
GCTGTGACCGAATCGGTGTAATCATCCAGACTGACCGGCGTGCCGTGGCGGTAGCGTGCGCCTACATCGGGATCATCTATGCCGTCTCGCCACACCCGGACCCAGGCCACATCGCGCTCCGAAAGGCGCTCCAGTTGCCACAACAACGCCTGAGACACGATGCTGTCTTTCAGCTCCCGGCGTCCATCGGCGTAGTCCAGCAGCATCTGGTCGTGGTTTCCCAACACGCAGACGGCGTCCAGATCCCGCAGGGTATCCAGCACTTCGCGCGGGTGAGGGCCGTACCCCATCGCGTCGCCAAGGTGAATGACCTGATCGTGCCGCTTGGTGCTGGCATCGTTCAGAACCGCTTCCAGAGCCGTCTGGTTGGCGTGAATATCAGAAAGCAGCAGGAGCCGCACCCGCCTATGATACGCGCCGGAGTGATGCAGGGCTGAAGATGTTCTGCACAGGCAGTCAGATTGTGGGGGCAGGGGCTGGAATTGGAGGGCGGAGCGCCGTTGCTGGGGCACCACCCCCTGAATGGAGGGGGAGATGAATCTTAGTGAACAGCCTGACATTTACTCTCCTCTTGCCGCTATGCTGACCGGGTGATCTCTGGCCCGAGTTTCTCCACTCCCTCTCAACAGGCCGAGGAACTGCTGGCGCTCTTGACCCTCCGGTTTACGCCGCGGATGGGGCCGCGCCGCATCCAGAGCCTGCTCGAACGCTTCGGCAGTGCGCGGGCGGCGCTGAACATGCCCCTGACCGAACTGCGCCACACGCCGGGGCTGGATAGCAAGACCCTGGAAGGCATTGGGACAGCCAAGCCCGCGCAGCAGGCTGAGGCCGAACTGGACAAGCTGGTGCGTGCAGGAGTGACGCTGCTGGGCTGGGGACTGCCCGGTTATCCGGCGGCCCTGGACGCGTTGGGAGACCCGCCTGCCGTGCTGTGGGTGCTGGGGCCGCTGCCCGAGTTGCCCACCGTGCCGCGTGTGATTGGCGTGGTGGGCACCCGCGCCGCCAGCCCGCACGCCCTGGCCCTGACCCGGCAACTGGCCGCTGATCTGGCCCGCTCTGACGTGACCGTGATCAGCGGCCTGGGACGCGGCATAGACACTGCCGCGCACCGGGCCAGCCTTGAAGCGGGCGGCCTGAGCATCGGCATTTTGGGCAGCGCCGTAAATATGATCTATTCACAGGAAAATACCGCACTGGCCAGCAAACTGACGCTGATGTCCGAATATCCACTGGGCACGGGGCCAGCCACGCACCACTTCCCGATCAGAAACAGACTGATTGCCGCACTGAGCGCAGGAACATTGGTCATGGAGGGCGAATTGAAATCAGGCTCGCTGATTACAGCCACCCACGCACTGGAATGTGGCCGGACTGTGTTCGCCGTGCCCGGACTGGCTGGCGATCCCCGCGCCGCTGGCCCCCACCGCCTGATCCGGGATGGAGCCGTGCTGACCGAGAGCGTGCAGGACATCCTGAACGAGATGGGCTGGGGGCAGGCCCGCACCGCGCCCCTGCCTGACCTGCCACCTGATCAGGCCCGCGTCCTGGCTGCTCTGAACGCTCCTTCTACGTTAGACAGTGTGCAGGCGGCCACAGGCCTGGGCCTCCCCGAACTGCAAACCGCGCTGGTGATGCTGCAACTGCAGGGGTTGGCCGAAGAAGTGGGGGGCCGGTGGGTGCGGCGCTAGGCGAGCAGGCGACTATTCATGTTGAGGCCCATAGTCTTTTTCCACATCCACACGCGGCGGGCCGGGCAAGGTCACGCCTTCTTGGGCAGAATCAAGCAGGGTAGGCAGCAGGTCTTTCAGGCCAACGGTGAGGCCGCCCGCCACACCCCGAACGCCTGTCTCTAATGGATCGAGTGTCAGGCTCCAGCCTCCATCGGGCCAATTTACCGCTGTTTTCAACTGTTCCCCACGGGCGAGGCCTGCCGTTTCCAGATCATCCAGGCGCACCCGCACCCGGCCCGCCGTGAACCGAATCTTCATGGCAGGCAGTGTAACGCCGTGTCATGCTGCGGCTATGACGACGACTCAGACAGTATTGGTGTTGGGCGGCACGCGCTTTGTGGGGCGGCACATTGTAGAAGCACTCTTGGCGGCGGGCCATACGGTCACGGTGCTGACACGCGGCCAATCTCCAGATGACCTGCCCAGCACAGTCGAGCGGCGACAGGGGGACCGCGAACAGGGAGCAACAGGCCTGAGTGCCTTGTCCGGCCAGACCTGGGACGCCTGCATAGACGTCAGCGGTTATACCCCCAGTGCCGTCAGGGCCAGTGCCGAGGCGTTGGCGGACCGGGTGAAACGCTACGTCTTTGTCAGTACGGTCAGCGTGTATGCCGAGCAACACCGCCATCCTGTCCGCGAAACCGATCCCCTGTTGCCTGCCGCCGCAGAGGACCTGACAGAAGTGACAGGGGAAAGCTACGGGCCCCTCAAAGTCACCTGTGAGCGAATCGTTCAGGACATTTTTGGAGACCGCGCCACCATTTTGCGTCCTCAGATCGTGGCTGGGCCCTTTGACCACACTGCCCGTTATCCCTACTGGCCCGACCGCGCGGCCCGCTCAAGAGAAGACGGCCAGCCCATGCTGGCTCCGGGCGATGGCTCAGACCATGTGCAGGCCATCGATGCACGGGATTTTGGAAGGTTTGCGGTACGGGTCATAGAAGACGGCACGCCGGGCATTTTTAACGTGGCGGGCCCCCGCTTGACTTGGGCCGAGTTTATGGGTGCGGTTGGGGCACAGTCGGTGGTGTGGGTAGACGCCGCCACGCTGGAAACTCAGGGCATCGGTTGGCGCGAGTTGCCACTCTACTTGGCCGACGACAGCGAGCAGGGCGGCCTGATGGATGTAGACGCCAGCCGCGCCCTCGCCGCTGGCTTAACGCTGACCGACCCCGCCATCACCGCGCAGGATACGCGGGCCTGGAGTGCGTCCCAGAGCACCACCTACCTCTTAGCGCCTGAGCGGGAAACTGCTGCACTGACGGCCAGGATTGCCGCGCTGGGCACCACTTCTCACTAAGAGCTTCCGGCTTCTGCATCATTTCTTCAAAACCTGTTTCAATCCTTCGAAAATGCTGCACAGGGCATTGGAATGTGCCGACTAACCTCTGGGCAACAGGGAAGCCACAACGGCCCCTGAAGACCGGAGGAACACCATGAAGAACCTGAAACTGCCCGCCCTGACCGCCACCTTGTTGCTGACTGCCACCTTTACCGGTGCCCAGGCCCAGACAGGCCAACAGGTCCTGAATCCTGACAATGCCAACGTCTATTTTCTGGTTGATACAGGGCGTGCAGGAGCAGTGGATCTGTTTGTAGATGGTCAGAAAGTGGTGGCTCACGCCCTGGCCACCGACACCCCCACCCTACTGACTCTGACGCCAGGCAACCACGATATCCTGGTCAAAACCAGCTATGACGGTGTGACTATCGCTCAGAACACTGTCGATGTCGCCACGAACGAAAATTACGCTCTCGCTTTTGGAAACGATGACAGCGCGGTGGATTACGATCTGACTTTTATGAGTGGTAGCCACACCATTCAACAGTATTTGAATGGTGAATGATAGGAAATGAGGTTTCAACCTTGCAACTCCCTCTTCTCTAAGCGGAAGGGGGAATTGTTTTTGGGGCAGAAACTAAAGAGAAATAAAATCCAACAAGACAGCTTGAGAAT
>JAQBPF010000441.1 GCA_028287665.1 Deinococcus sp.
GGGTGGCGTACAGCCTGAACGGCGGGGCTTCGGCGGATGTGGCGATTCAGGCGGGCGCGAGTGTGCCGCTGAGCTTTACGGTGGGCGGTTTGGCCGTGGGCAGCAACACCATCACTGTCACGGCCTACGACGCTGCTGGACTGGTCTCCGATGTTTCCGCCCTGACCGTCACCTCTGCACCAGATACCATTGCCCCGGTGGTGACCGTCACGGCCCCGCTGTATTCCGGCGGTACGTTCGACATCAACGGCGTTGTCACCGATGCGGGCGGTCTGGCCCAGGGCGGCGTGACCTACTCTCTGCTGGACAGCACCAATACCGAAGTCGATAGCGACGTGCTGACTCTGGATGCAGGCGGCAACTATCTGGTGCCACTGGTGGGTCTGGCCCAGGACAACTACACCCTCGTGGTGACCGCCATCGACCAGGCCGGGAATACGGGCAGCAGCCAGGCGACCTTCTCCGTAGACACCACCGTACCTGCCCTCAGCCTGACCAGCGTCGTTCCCAACGCCAACTCGTTTACGGCCACGGGCCTCGCCTCTGACGCCCTGAGCGGCCTTGCAGCGGTCACCTACGCAGTCACTGACATCAGCAATACCGTGGTGAAGAGCGGTTCCGTTACCGTACAGCCCAATGGCTCGTACACCTTCAATGCCGCAGACTTCGCCGATGGCACGTATACGGTGATGGTCACGGCCACCGATGTTGCGGGCAACAGCAGTTCCGCAAGCAGGACGCTGTTTCTGAGCCAGAATGGCCCGGTTATCTCTCTGAATGGAACTGCGCCCAACAATGGGACCTTCACCTTCTCCGGCACAGTCACCGACATTGATCTCGATCCGGCCTCTGTGGTCTTTGCGCTCAAGGATTCCAGCGGTCAGACTATCAGGAGCGGTAGCTTGACCCTGACGGGCAGCGCCTTCAGTCAGGCCATCAGCGGGTTGACAGAGGGCCGCTACGAGCTGAGTATCACGGCCAAGGACACCTCCAACAACGTCAATACCAGCACACTGATCACTGTGGTGACGGTCGACAAGACGCTGCCTGTGATCACCAACTTCACCAGCACCGTGCAGCGCAAAGGCCGCAACGCCAAAGTAGTGCTCACCTTTAAGGCCACCGACGATATTGGGGTCGCCAAAGTGGAGTACCAGGCAGGATCGGGGAACTTTAAGACCGTGGTTCTCAGCTCCACGGGCAACTACCGGGTGACGTTTTCCAGCAAGGCGGCTCGTGGTTCGGCTCTGGACGTCACGGTGCGTGTGACCGATAAGGCGGGCAACATCATCACCGCCTCCACCATCATCACCATCCCCTAACGGCTGGTCAGTGGCGCGTCAACTGGGTCCCGGCATATTGCCTCGGGACCCAGTTTTTAGTGTGGACCAAACTGTGCTTTGTGGTGATTACAACCGCTCTGGGTCCACCAGCAGCGGTTCTTCTGTTTCAAAAGCCTCGGCGTAGCGCACCCGCAGCAGGGTTCCCCAGTAGGTCAGGCGTCCTTTGCGGCGCTCGATAATTTCGGGCGTCACCGTTTCCGAGATATATGCGCCGCTGAACTGGCTGGTATGGGCGCGAATGGCAGCTTCCCAGTCGGCCATCACTGCTCCTACATCGACCAGCAGATTGGCCCGAATATCGGCGTTGCCCTGATACAGCAGCACGCGGGACACCCGGTGAGGATCGCCCGGCACGTCGGCCTTTTTCAAGGCGGCCAGATGCACGGCGCGTTTGGCGAGCGAATAGGTGCCGAAGTGGTCGGGATGGCGGTCAGCGTGGTGCGGCACGACCAGTACGCGGGGCCGCACCGCCCGCAACGTGGCGGCCAGAGCCTGTGCTCCTGCGGGGGTATCGGCCAATCCGCCGTCAGGCAGGCCCAGTTGCCCACGCCAGGCCAGCCCCATGAGTTCGGCGGCGGCCACGCACTCTGCCGCCCGTTCTTCCGGCGTGCCCTGCGTGCCGCTCTCGCCCCGCGACAGTTCCAGCACGCCCACCGCCCGCCCCGCCCGCGCCAGCCGAATCAGCGTGCCGCCCGCGCCTATTTCGGCGTCGTCGGGGTGAGGAGCCAGGCACAGCCAATCCAGGGGCTGCACCGCGCCGTACACGGTTTCAAAAGGAGGGGTGAGAAGGGTCATGGAGGTAGGCTAGCAGGCAAAAATGCTCACGGCTCAGAGCCAATCCTTCCAGCACCCAACAAAAAGAGCGCCCTGAAGGACGCTGATAGGGAAAAATATAGCGCGGTATGCAGGGGGAGTCAACCTATGCAGGCGGGTGGTCGTGGCTTCTTAGGAATGATTGCCGTTTCATGGAGCATGAACGGTCTGACGTGTCCAGCGTGTGAGGGCGTCTACATCGTCAAAAACGGTCACGCCCATACCGGCAAACAGCGGTATCTCTGCCGCGTGTGCCGACATCAGTTCACCCTGAACCACACCCGAACACCGGTTTCGCCCGAAACCGTGACCCTGGTTGACCGTTTGCTGTCCGAACGGCTGTCTCACCGGGGCATTTGCCGGGTTGTTGGCGTAAGCCGCAGTTGGTTCCGGCGACACCTTCAGATGCTGCTCAAGACCGTGCCACACACCATCGAGCTTGAACCACCTGTCGCAAAAAAAGTGTGAGCACTCCAGCACCAGCGCAGCTGGTGCTGGAGTGCGATGAGTTATGCACCTTTGTCACACGGCAGACAAAGACACGCTGGATTTGGCTCGCGATGAACCGCGTTACCCGAATGGGTCGTCGGCTGCTTCATCGGAAACCGAGATGCCGTTGGAGCTTTCGGTCTGTGGCGAAGCCTGCCCACGCCCTACCTGGATGCCGTGTGTCATACCGATGGCCTGAGTGCCTACAAAGGTGTTGTTTTCGGTGCGCTGCACGTTATTGGTGGAACACAACACATCGAGCGTTTCAACGCCACCTTGCGGCTCCGGGTCGCCCATTTGGTGCGCAAGAGCTTGTCCTTCAGTCGCAAACCAGAGCATCTCAAACTCCTCATCTGGATGTTCATTCACCGCTACAACGCGTCATTACGTTGAAGCCACGACCTGTTGAGGCCTGAATAGAGTCTGGCCGACCGACTCATTGCATGAACTTCAGGGCATAAAAAATCCGCCCTGCTCGGACGGTGGCTGTGTTACTTGATAGGGATAAATATAGCGTGATATACAGCCTGAGTCAAACCATGCGGATGGTCAAAATTTTCAACGTGTCAGACAGCATTCATCCAGTGGTCGCGCCCGCGCCCTTGCATACAACCGCCTGACCTGTCGGTCGGGGTGCATTGTCCCGGCGGCACAGTGAAATAGTGCAGGCATGGAATATAGGAAGCTTCTGGGCACCGACCTGACCCTCAGCGCCGTGGGGTTTGGCGTGTGGACGGTCGGAACGACGTGGTGGGGCGTGAAAGACGAGGCGGTGGCCGTGCGTCTGCTGCGCCGCGCCTTCGAACTGGGCATTACTTTTTACGACAATGCCGATACGTACGCTTCTGGCCGCGCCGAGGAATTGCAGCGCAAGGCGCTGGGCGACGTGCGCGACCATCTGATCATCGGCACCAAATTCGGTTACGACATCTACAACAATCCCGAACGCCCCGGCCAGCAGGAGCGGCCCCACGACTGGACACCCGCCTATTTGCGGAAAGCGCTGGAAGGCAGCCTGACCCGCCTGGGCACCGACCGCATCGACTATTACCAGCTGCACAACCCGCGCCTGGACGCCATTGCCCCCGGCTCGGCACAGAGCGACGACCTGTTTGCCGAACTGGAAGCCCTGAAATCTGAAGGCCTGATCCGGGCGTATGGCACGGCACTGGGGCCAGCCCTGAACGAACGCCAGATTGAAGAAGGGCTTGCCAGTGTGCGGGACCGCCGCGCCCCCACGCAGATTATTTACAACCTGCTGGAGCAGGTGCTGGGCGAGCAGATTCTGCCTGTAGCCGAAGCCGAGGGCGTGGGCGTGATGGCCCGCGTGCCGCACGCATCAGGGCTGCTGGAAGGCTATATGACGCTGGACACCACCTTTGAACCCGGCG
>JAQBPF010000117.1 GCA_028287665.1 Deinococcus sp.
CCTTTCTGAGTTCGGGCACGGCGGTAGAAGGCTGGGCCTGCTACGCCGAAGACCTCCTCCTGGAAGCGGGCGGCTTTTACACGCCCGAAGAGGGCCTGCTGCTCAAAAGCTTCGAGCGGCGCAATGCGGCCTGCTGTATCGCCGACATCAAGCTGCATCTCGGGCAGTGGAGCCTGGAACAGATGCGGGCCTTTTACCGCGACGAGGTGGGCTTTCCTGAAGCGCGGGTCTGGGCCGAAAGCACCCGCAACAGCATGTTGCCCGCCACCCGCCTGATGTACTGGCTGGGCACCCAACAGATTCGCCGTCTCCGCGCGGCCTCTCCCCTGCCTCCCCGAGAATTTCACGATCAATTGCTGGCACACGGCCACGCCCCTCTTCACTGGCTCAGCGTTCCGCCGCCTGCCGACCCCCTTCAACCCCCTTCAGGAGTCTCATGACCTTCAGCGCTGATGAACGCCGCGACCTGCGGCAACGCTACCTCCAAGTCGATACCGCCAACGTGGCCGATGTGCTCGATCAGCTGGGGCACACGGAATACGGCCTCAGCTCCGACTTCTGGCCCATCCGCGAGCGCCTGGAAAAAATGGGCGGCTGGGCCTACACCATTCGCGGCCAGATGACGCCCTATCCCGGCACGGGCGATCCCAAAAAAATGGAAGCGGTCAGCGGCATCGGCCCCGATGAACTGAGTGTCTGGAGCGGCGGCGGCGCCACAGGCATCTGCTTTTTTGGCGAGCTGATTGCGCGCGGAATGCAGCACCGGGGCAGTGTGGGCGCCCTGGTCGACGGCGGTATCCGTGACATCGAATGGCTGGCCCGCATGAATTACCCGGTATTTGCCCGTTACCGCACCCCTGTTCAGTCCATCGGGCGCTGGCAGGTCAACGCCTGGCAGATTCCGGTGTATCTGCCGGGAGCCACCAGCGAGCGCGTCATGGTGCGCCCCGGCGACTTTATTCTCGCCGACTTTGACGGTGCGATGGTTATTCCGGCAGAACTGGTGCTGGAAGTGCTGGAGCAGGCCGAAGCCCTGACCGCCCAGGAACAGCGCATCCGCGAAGACCTCGATCAGGGGGCCACCCTGCCGGAAGTGCTGGCCAAGTACGGACACGTATGAACCTGTTTCCGGACGGCACCCCCGCCCTGGTGACGGCAGCCAGCAGCGGCCTGGGCTACGCCACAGCATTGGAACTGGCCCGCGAGGGAGCCCGTGTGGCCCTGTGTTCGCGGGATCTGGACCGGGCACAGGCCGCCGCCCAGCGCATAGAAGCCGAGACCGGTCGGACTGTGCTGGCCCTGCAGGCCGATGTGCGCGAGGCGGCGGCCTGCCGCGATGTGGTTCAGAAGGCCGCTGAGGCCCTGGGTGGCCTGGGCGTGCTGGTCTGCAACGCAGGCGGCCCGCCCCCCGGCGGCTTCGAGAAATTTGATGACGATGCGTGGGAATCGGCCTTCCAGCTGACCCTGATGAGTACGGTGCGCCTGACCCGCGCGGCCCTGCCTCACCTGCGGCAAAACGGGGGCCGGGTGCTGACCATCGTGAGTTCCAGCGTCCGGCGGCCTCTGCCCAACCTGACCCTGTCCAACGTGTTCCGGCCCGCGGTGCACGGCCTGATGAAATCGCTGAGCATCGAACTGGCGCCGCAGGTGGCCGTGAACTGCATCGCGCCGGGCCGGGTGCTGACCGAGCGCATTCAGGAACTGGATGAAGCCCGCGCCGCTCGCGAAGGCCGCTCCTGGCAGGAGGTCCGCACGCAGACCGAACAGGAAGTGCCCCTGGGCCGACTGGGTGATCCCGCCGAATTTGGCCGGGTGGCCGCTTTCCTGTGCTCTTCTGCCGCGTCCTACGTGACCGGAAGCACGCTGCTGGTGGATGGAGGAGCCGTGACCAACCTATGACCTCACTTTCGTCTGACCCCCACCTCTCGGCCTACGACCCTGAAAAACACGCCGCCCTGATGGTGGATTACTGTATTTCCGCCCAGCCCGGAGAGCGGGTGCTGGTCGCCTCCACGACGCTGGCCCTTCCCCTGGTCGAAGCCATCCACCGCACGCTGCTGAGGCGTGGCGCCCGGCCTGTGTTGCGGCTGGACTATCCCAGCCAGCAGGAAGATTTTCTGCGGCTGGCCTCGGATGACCTGCTCGATACCCTGCATGCCGCCGATCTGGCTGATATAGAAAGTGTGCAGGCCAGCATCCGGATTCTGACGCCGCAACATCCTTCCGGCGCTTCTGACCCGACCCGGCAGGCACGGTATACCCGCACCATAGGCCCGGTGGCCTCGGCACGTGCCCAGCGCCGCTGGACGTTGACCCTCTTCCCCACCCCGCAGGGGGCCGAGATGGCGGGACTTTCTCTGGCCGAGTACGAGGCGTTCGTGGCCAGTGCTCTGTTTCTAGATCGCCCTGACCCGGTGGCGGCGTGGGGCGAAATCCGGACCCGGCAGGCCCGCCTGATCGAACGGCTGAGCCGTGCAGATGAGGTGCGGATTGTGGCCCCAGAAACAGATCTGCGCATGAGTGTGAAGGGTCGGGGCTGGGTCAACAGCGACGGCAAACGCAACATGCCCAGCGGCGAGGTGTTTACCGGAGCGGTGGAAGACAGTGTGGAGGGCCATATCCTGTACGATCTGCCCACCACCTTTCAGGGCCGCCGGGTCAGCGGCATTCGCCTGCGCTTCGAGCAGGGCAAGGTCGTGGAAGCCCACGCTGAAGAGGGAAACGACGCCCTGCAAGCCGCCCTTGCCACCGACGACGGCGCACGTTTTGTGGGAGAGCTGGGCATCGGCACCAATGACGGCATCCAGTTGCCCAGCATGAACATCCTGTTCGACGAAAAAATCGGGGGCACCGTCCATCTGGCCCTGGGCAAAAGCTACCCGGAAACCGGGGGCACCAACCAGTCTGCCCTGCACTGGGACATGATCCGTGACCTGCGCCCCGGCGGTCAGATTCTGCTGGACGGGGAAGTCTTCCAGCAAGACGGCGTTTTCGTTGGAGAGCCTGGCTGAAGTCCGCGATGTTCCTGGGAAGAGCTGCTGTTTTTGCTTCCCCTGGGGCCGCCCGAGCATCTCCTTAATCGCCCTCAGGTGATCCGACTCAGAAGCCCACTGGCCCTGAGTCGGTTTTGCGTACACCCGGTTAAACCACCTCTGCCTGGGGCTCAAAATCGTATGGTGTCAAGCCGTCCAGTGTCGAATGGCGTCGGCTGTAGAAACCCTG
>JAQBPF010000503.1 GCA_028287665.1 Deinococcus sp.
TGCCGGGTCACCCAGCGGCGCAGGTGCAGGAAGCGGCGCTGGGCCTGTTGGCAAGGGAAGCTGTGGCGCTCCCCGGCCTGCCGACCTTGCTCTCAACCCTGCGGCAGGCCATGTTGCACGCCCGCCCAGAGCAGGAGCTCACCGCACTCCTGGCCCGACTGACCGGGGGCCGCGCCGAAATCCGGGCCAGCTGGGGCGATGTGGTGGCCTCAGCTGGCACGCCGCAGGGTCACCCTCTTTCGCTGCGGCTGATTCACGGCGGGCGGCATGTAGGAGCACTGCTGTTGGCGGTTCCTGAAGAGTGGCAGGCCCTCTTGCCTGTTGCGGCTGAGTACGCACTGCTGGCACGGTTGCAATCGGCGGCGGCAGGCGCGGCCCGGCGGCGGGTGGGCGAGCGCACCCTGGGTGCCCTGTTGTCCGGAGATACGCAGGAGGCGGCCCCCAATTCCACCGTTCTGGACGGCGAGGCCTACGCTGTGGCCGTGGCCGCCTTCTCCACCGAGCCAGCTTCTGGGGCCAGGGCACGCACCGCCCGCGCCGCCGCGCTGGATGTTCTGGCGGCCGTAGGAGAGGGGTATTTCTTTGAGCGCACGCAGGCGCCAGAAGCCCATTCTGATTGGGCCGGAGTGGTGTACTGCACAGTGCAGGGCAGCCGCGCGGTCTGGCTGTGGCCCACCCATGACCTGGAGCGCGAGGCACATGCCCTACACGCCGCGCTGACGGCCTCCACGGCTCAGGATGTGCGCCTCGGCGTCAGTGGACGGCATCTGAGGGTGGCGGCGGCCCCCACCGCCTTGGGTGAGGCGCGGCAAGCGTTGGCGGCCACCCGTCAGGCACGTGGATTCACCCTCTTTCACGGCATGGATCCGCTGTACGCGCTGCTGTCTGGTGGGGCGCTGGGGACCCTCAAAGCCCAGATTCAGTCGCGGTTGAGTCTGCTGGAAGATGGCGGGCGGATTGAGGCGACTGTGCGGGCGTACCTGACCCATACTGGGCCGCTGGGCCATCTGGCTGCACGGCAAAACTTGCACGTCAATACCCTGCGTTACCGGTTGCGCCGGGCCGAAGAGGTCCTGGGCGGCAGTCTGAGCGATCCGCAACTGCTGGCGCGGCTGTACCTGGCTTTTGGGGCCGAGGAGGGCCAGACAGCGGAGGACTAGTGCATGACCACAGGCATGTCTGGGGCTATCACTTGTGAATGATGAGAACAGGGAGTGACGTTTTGGAGCAAAAGATCAGCAGCCGATAGCAATGACTTTTCATCAGACATGCCTGTGGCTATCCACTAGTGGGTGCTGAGGGTCACATTCTCCCGCAGCATTTTCCAGCCGAGCGTCAGCGCAGCCGTGCGTTCTGAAACCCAGCGCAGGGCGTCACTGCGGGGGCTGGAAATGGCGCTGTGATCCTCACGCACCGACACGAAGGTTTCTATCCCGTCCCGGCTGCCGTCTGGGCGGGCATTGCGGGTCAGGTCGAACAGGTAATTGATGGGCAGGCCACCCGCCGGACTGGTGCGGGCGGGCAGGCGCTTACTCTGCACTTCCAGATTGCGCTCCACGTTGGGCCACACGACATCCTTGCCGCGCAACGCGCCTGCTGGCGTATTCAGGGTGTCGCAGGCCTGGGCAGGCTTGGGCTGGCCGGGAGCTGGATAGTTAAGCGGCGCGGTGGCTCGGTCGGTGGCGCGGTCGGCTGTCCAGAAAGTGCAACTGCCGTCCAGGTCAATCAGCAGTGAAAAACGGATGTCCGGGTTGATACGGGCCAGGTAATGTGTCCAGATGACGCCCTGTGAGTGCCCCAGCAGCACGAGGCGCGGTGGATTGGGTCCAGCCAGCCAGGAGGTCTTGATGCGGTTCAGGTCGCGCACCAGCGCCCCGAACCCCGGTTGGTCAGCCAGAACCTGCTTTGAAAAAAAGGTTTCGTTGGCGTTGCTGGCGTAGCCGGCCACCTGTACGGTCAGGGTATTGGCGGCCAGGGCATCGGCAACTGTGTCCACCGTGCCCCTCGGCGTCAGCGAATCCCAGTCGTCTCGCGGGGCGGCGCAGGGAGGGCCGCAGCGTCCCGAAACACTCAGCACCACCACGTCGGGCGGCGGGGCGTTCAAGTTCAGGGGCGCCGATCTGCCGGGCTGCCAGGTCAGCGGGGCACATCCAGAGAGCTGAGCCGAACTGGCCAGCAGCGCGCCAGATAAGGCGAGGCGAGAAGCAAGCGAAGGCCGGAGCATCGTAGCTAACTGTAGAGGCTCTCAGACAGCGAAACGTCAGCAGGGTAACGGTTGCCCTAACGCTTGTTAGCCTGACCGCTTTTTCTGCTACCATCGCCCTAACCCAAGTTGTTATTGTTCCGCCCGGTTTCACACTCGGCGGTGTATGGAGGTTTGCCCAGGAAGCATCCGATGAAGGCCCGTCTGTCCCTGACTGCCCTGTTGGCCCTGTCCTCACTCGCCCTTGCCGATGTGCGTGTCGGCGTCGTTGTTTCGGCCACTGGCCCTGCGGCCAGCCTCGGCATTCCAGAGCGCAACACCGTGGCTCTGTTGCCCCAGACCATTGGTGGCCAGAAGGTCATTTACACCATTCTGGACGATGCCAGCGATACCACCACGGCGGTGACCAACGCCCGCAAGCTGATTCAGGAAAACAAAGTCGATCTGATTATCGGCACCACGACCACGCCTGCCAGCCTGGCCATGATCGATGTGGCCGCCGAAAGCAAGACGCCCATGATCTCGCTGGCGGCCTCTGAAACCATCATCAAGCCTGTGGATGCCCGCCGCGCCTGGGTCTTCAAGACACCGCAGACCGACGCTCTGATGGCCGCGGCCATCGTGCAGCACATGCAGCAGAACAAGGTCAAAACCGTGGGCTACATCGGTTTTAACGACGCATACGGCGAAGGCTGGTTGGCCGAACTTCAGAAGAACGCCGCCGCACGCGGCATCCGTGTGGTGGCCACCGAACGGTACGCCCGCACCGATACCAGCGTCACCGGACAGGTGCTCAAAGTGCTGGCGGCCCGTCCAGACGCTGTGCTGATCGGTGCGTCGGGTGTGCCTGCCGTGCTGCCCCAGAAAACCCTGAAAGACCGTGGATTTGCGGGCAAGATCTATCAGACCCACGGCGTGGCCAATGCCGATTTCCTGCGGGTGGGCGGCAAGGATGTGGAGGGCGCAATTTTGCCTGCTGGTCCGGTGCTGGTGGCCGACCAGTTGCCCGATTCCAACCCCATGAAGAAGGTCGGCCTGGCCTACGTCAATCTGTACGAAGGCAAATACGGCAAAGACAGTGTCAGCACCTTTGGAGCGCACATGTGGGACGCGGGCCTGCTGATGCAAAAGGCCATTCCTGTGGCCCTGAAGAAAGCCAAGCCTGGTACCCCCGAATTCCGTGAGGCCCTCAGGGACGCCATTGGCAGTACCCGCAACATCATCGGGGCACACGGCATTTTCAACCTCAGTGCCACCGATCACCTGGGCCTGGACGCCCGCAGCCGCGTGATGGTGCAGGTCGTGGGCAACACCTGGAAACTGATCAAGTAGCGCGGTGAGCTGGGGGCTATGGGCCTTGAGCTATGCGCTCTCGCCCGTAGCCCTTCCCCTATTTGCATCCTCTCACCACACCAAAGGGCCACGTTTTGAACATTTTTGATCCGGGTATTTTTCCTATTCTGACTGCCGATGGCCTGACCAACGGCGCAGTCTACGCCCTGCTCTCGCTGGCACTGGTGCTGGTCTTTGCCGTCACACGCGTGATTTTCGTGCCGCAGGGCGAATTCGTGATGTTCGGGACGCTGACGTTGGCGAGCCTGCAACTGGGCCGAGTGCCCGGCACGCTGACCTTGCTGCTGGTCCTGTTGGCCATATCGACCGTGCTGAACGTGATAGAAGCCCTGCGGCGCGGCGATCAGCGGGCGGCAGGCCTGACTGGGGCCGCCGGTGTGGCATTGGGCGCGGGCCTGTGGGCACTGACGACGACCCTGGCCGCCGCCAAAGCGCCGCTCCTGGTGCAAGTGCTGCTGACCTTGCTGTTGGTGGTGCCCCTGGGGCCGCTGCTCTACCGTGTGGTCTTTCAGCCGCTCCGCAACGCCTCGGTGCTGGTGCTGCTGATCGCGTCTGTGGCGCTGCATCTGGTGCTGGTGGGCATCGGGCTGGTGTTTTTCGGGCCAGAAGGCAGCCGCACCCCGGCCTTCGCCGAGGGCAATACCGTGCTGGGCGGCGTGACCCTCAGCAATCAAAGCCTTCTGGTCATCCTGGTCTCGGCGCTGCTGATGCTGGGGTTGTACTACTTTTTTGACCGGACGCTGACCGGAAAGGCGCTGCGGGCCACCGCCGTCAACCGCATGGGCGCGAGATTGGTGGGCATTCGGCCTACGGCGGCAGGTTCGCTGGCCTTCACTGTGGCCGCCCTGATCGGCGCACTCAGCGGCCTGCTGATCGGCCCCAGTATCGCAGTCAGCTATGACACCGGCTTCCTGATCGGGCTCAAGGGGTTCGTGGGAGCCATTATCGGCGGCCTCGTGTCCTATCCGGTGGCCGCTCTCGGCGCACTGCTGGTCGGACTCATCGAAAGTTATGCCAGTTTCAGCCTCAGCCAATGGAAGGAAGTGATCGTATTTACCCTGATCCTGCCGGTGCTGTTGTGGCGCAGCCTGAGCAGCAAGCACCATGACGAGGAAGACGAATGATTCCGTGGATTCCGTGTAGGACACAGCTGCAAACCCAGCAGAACCTGGGGAGAATCCAGCGAGAGTCGCTGCCCGCCGGAGCATCGCCCGATGGAGCTTCACAGTGACTCCCCGCCTGATGCTTGCGCTGGTGGCCGCTGTGATTGCTCTGGCGCTGCCCGCCGTGCTGCCCGTGTTTCAGGTCACCCTCCTGACCAACGTGGCTATTGCGGCCCTGACAGTGGTGGGCCTGGTGCTGCTGACGGGTGTGGCAGGACTGACCAGCTTCGGCCAGGCGGCCTTTATGGGCGTGGGAGCGTACACCACGGCTGTGCTCACCACCGTATACGGCTGGAATCCGTGGCTGACCTTGCCCGCTGGAATGCTGGTCACGGCGGGTGTGGCGGCGCTGCTGGGGCTGGCCACGCTGCGAATGCAGGGCCATTATCTGCCACTGGCGACCATCGCCTGGGGCATCAGCCTCTATTACGTGTTCGGCAATACGCCCGCGCTGGGCGGCTTTACGGGCCTGCGGGGAATTCCGCCCGTCAATGTCTTTGGCTTTGACCTCACCGATCCCCGGCGCTTTGCTTACCTGACCCTCGTCTTTCTGGCGCTGGGCATCGTGGCCGCGCAGTTTTTGCTGTCCAGCCGCGTTGGGCGGGCCATGCGGGCGCTGCGGTCGGGCACCGTGGTCGCTGAGGCCTTTGGGGCGAGCACCTTTTCGCTGCGGGTTCAGGTATTTGTACTGAGCTCGGTATTCGCATCGGCGGCGGGCTGGCTGTACGCACACCAGCAGCGGTTTGTGAATCCCACTCCCTTTGGTCTGAATGTGGGGATCGAGTACCTGTTTATGGCGGTGTTGGGCGGCGCAGGCTACGTCTGGGGCGGCGTGGCAGGCGCGATCCTGATCACGGCGCTCCGGGAAGTGTTGCAAAACGTGCTGCCCACATTGTTGGGCACAGGTGGCAACTACGAGGTCATCGTGCTGGGCATCATCATCATCCTGGTGTTGCAGTTTGCGCGGCGCGGGCTGTGGCCGTTGGCCGAACGTTGGGTTCCAGCGGGTACGCCGCGCTTGCTGGCGCGGGCCGTCACCTTTCCCCACCGCCCCGACCCACTTCCCGGCAGCATGGTCCTGAGCGTTCAGAATGCCGTCAAGCAGTTTGGCGGTCTCAAAGCCGTCTCCGAGGTCAGTTTTGATGTCAAGGCAGGTGAAATCGTAGGACTGATCGGCCCCAACGGTGCGGGCAAAAGCACGCTGTTCAACCTCATTACCGGGGTGAATCCGGCCACTCGCGGCAGCGTTACGGTGCTGGGCCGGGAAGCCACACGCCTGCCTGCCCGCACCATTCACCGCCTCGGTGTGGCCCGCACCTTCCAGCATGTGCGCCTCTTTCCAGAGCTGAGCCTGCTGGAAAACACCATGATGGGCGGCTATGCACGCGGCAAAGCCGGAATGGTGGCCAGTCTGCTGCACCTTGAGCGGCGTGAAGAAGCTGCCTTGCAGGGCGCGG
>JAQBPF010000019.1 GCA_028287665.1 Deinococcus sp.
ATCACCGGGCGGGATGTGGATGAGGCCAGAGACCGGGTGCTGATGGGACCCGAACGCCGCAGCCTGGTGGTCAGAGAAGCCGACCGCCAGGTGACTGCCTACCACGAAGTCGGCCATGCCCTCGCCGCTCAGTTGCTCCCGCATGCCAACCGGGTCGCCAAACTGACCGTCGTGCCGCGTGGGCGTGCTGCGGGCTACATGATGCCCGACGCCGATGACCGCCTGCACGTCACCCGCCCCGCGCTGGAAGACATGATCGCGGTGGCCCTCGCCGGACGCGCCGCCGAAGAAGTCATCTACGGCGAGGTGACCACCGGGGCACAAAACGACTTTCAGCAGGCCACCAATATTGCCCGCAAAATGGTCACTGAATGGGGCATGTCGGCCCGAATCGGCAAGGTCGCCCTGGCCAGCGATGACGGCAACTTCCTGGGGGGCGGCTCTCAGTCCATGCCCATCAGCGAGGCCACAGCGTTTGCCGTAGACGAGGAGGTGCGGGCGTTGATCGATACCGCCTACGCCCGCGTACTGGACCTGGTGCAGGAGCATCTGGCGGGCATCCACGAGATCGTTACGGTTCTGATTCGCCGCGAAACCCTCAGTGGCGAGGAATTCAGCATCCTGCTGGCAGGAGGCACGCTGGACGATCTGCCCTCATCCCTGCCCCATACGGGCGGCGCCTCTCCCC
This sequence comes from Deinococcus sp., assembly GCA_028287665.1. Lineage (GTDB taxonomy): Bacteria > Deinococcota > Deinococci > Deinococcales > Deinococcaceae > Deinococcus. Next base: position 689 of record JAQBPF010000019.1, read on the forward strand.
TGCCTGCTTGAGAGCGGCCAGAGAGAACACATCAGAATTTGTTCAACACCACAACTTGTTTCAGAGACAATTTTCCAAAAGACAACACTTCAACGGACGCCGCCTCAAGATCACATCGATTCTTGAGGCGGCGTCTTTGTGTCTTCGTGCCGGGTTAAACGCTAGGTCTCGTCGGCTTCCGGGTCGCGGGTGGTACTGGGTTTCACAGGGCTATGGCTGCGGTCTTGCGTGTCACGTGGGTCGCGGGGAAGGTCATCGCGGGTGATTTTGATTTCGATGGGCGACCCCCCGAAATTCAGAGACCGCTGCGGAAAAGGAATCTCGATTCCTGCCTGATCCATTGCAATCTTAATCCGGCGGTTGTACTCGCGCCCAATCGCGTACTGGCTCTTGGGCTGCACCTTATACAGCGCCCGCAAGGTCACGCTGTCGGGGGCCAGTTGGGTCACGCCCTGCATTTCCGGGGGCTCCAGGAAGAACGGATGCCATTCGGGATCGGCGTAAATTTCGTTGCTCACGGCTTCCAGCACACGCAGAGCCTCATTCACATTAGCAGCGTAGGTCACGTTGACGGTGGCCACCACACGGCTCCAATCCTTGCTGCTGACACTCACGGTCTGAATCTGGCCGTTGGGGATGATGTGCACCGTCCCGTCCAAGGCCCGCAGAGCCGTGACACGCAGATTCAGCCGCTCCACATTGCCCGACAACAGGCCGGTATTGACGGTAATCACGTCACCTATGCCGTACTGGTCTTCCAGCAGGATAAAAAACCCGGTGAACACGTCTTTGATCAGGCTCTGCGCCCCAAAGCCGACCGCCAACCCCAGGACCGACACACCTGCCAGAAGGCCAGTGGCATTTACCCCCAGCGTTTCCAGCCCGGCGATCAGGCCGATCACCACCACCACGGCCTTGAGTGAGCTTTCGACCACTCCTTTGAGGGTCTGAACGCGCACACTGCGGCGGTTGAATTCCTCCTCGGCCACGATGCGTCCAGCCAGCGTCCCAATCAGGTTCCAGGCGATCAGGGCCAGGGCCATGATGACCACAGCCTTCCCGGCACTGTTGCGGAAACCCCCCACGATGTCCTGACCCAGATCAAAGAGGAACGGCACCGAGGGCAGATAAGCCACATGGGTCGCCACAGCCAGCCAGCCCACGGCGCAGATCAGCAGCCACAGCCACTTCAGCACCACAATGAGGCGGCGGTTGACGTGGCTTTCCAGTGCCCGCAGCAGCATGCGCCCAAAGCGGTAGAGGGCATAGGCCGTCAGGGCCGTCAGGGCCAACCCCAGCCACACCTGCGGCTTGGATAATTGAATGGTCAAGGCGTCCAGCATCCGCTCAATCTCTCATAAATCCATGAGCAGAGACCGCATCCGGGGGATAAACGCCCCCACCGCCTACCCAGGCGACTGGGCTCCGAAAGCGGCTTCCAGTTTGGGAATCAGTTGGGCTTCGTGGGCACGGGCCGCCCTGAGAAGCGCGTTTTTGACCGCCCTGGCGTCGGCGCTGCCGTGCCCGATAAAGGCCAGCCCCCGCACGCCCACCAGAATGCTGGCCCCGTAGGTGCTGGGGTCCATCCGTTCGGCCAGACCGCGCAGTGCGCCGCGCACCAGCAGGCCTCCCAGTTTGCTTTTGAGGGTACTGCCCAGGGCCTCACGCACCCAGCCAAACAACACTTTGGCTTCTCCCTCGGCCAGTTTCAGCACCACGTTGCCGGTAAAGCCGTCTGTCACCACGATGTCGGTGGTGCCCAGAAACACATCCCGGCCTTCCACGTTGCCGTGAAAATTCAGCGTTTTGCCGTGCATGTGCCGCAACAGGGCGTGGGTTTCAAGAACCAGCGCACTGCCCTTGTGGTCTTCCTCGCCAATGCTGAGCAGGCCGACCGTGGGGCTGTGTTTGTCTTCCACCACCTGCAGGTACACGCTGGCCAACCGCGCCCACTGCGCCAGATACTGCGCCTTCACGTCGGCGTTGGCTCCGGTATCGAGCAGGGTCGTAAAGCCGGATTTGGCAGGCAGATGGGTCAGGATGGCGGGCCGATCTACACCCTTGATTCGCCCCAGGGTCAGCAGGGCACTCGCCATCGTGGCCCCGCTGTGCCCCATGCTGACCGCAGCGGCGGCCTTGCCTTCCTTCACCAATCGGGTACACACGTTGATGCTGGCCTCGGTGCGGCTCCGGACATCACTGGCGTGTTCGTCCATGCCAATAACGTCTGCTGCATCCACGACTTCCAGGGGCAGACTGGAGCTTCCGGCGTGCTTGCCCAGTTCGGCGTGCAACTTGACCCGGTCTCCGACCAGCAGCACCGAAACGCCTGCACGGGCCGCCAGAACCGCGCCCTCTACATTCGGCGGTGCACCGTGATCGCCGCCCACGGCGTCCAGTGCAATGGGCAGAGCGGATTCAACGGTGGCTTCAGAAGAAGAAGACTTAGCGGTCATCCGCATCAGTCAGCGCCGCTGACGTGTAGAAAGGTCTGGTTTCTGTGCCGCGTGTCTCGGAGCCCCGGCTGCCTTCACTGGGCAGGCGGTAACCAGGACGCTCGACCTGCTCGCGGATGTCCTTGAAGTCCACGTATCCGTCGGCAGCATTGCGGAGCTCGTAACTGGTCATTTCGGGAATACTGGCCACAATGACGCGCTTGCCGCGTGCCCGCAGGACTTCCACAGGACGCTCGAAGTCCCCGTCGCCCGTCAGCAGCACAGCCGTATCAAAACGCTCGGAGGTTGTCAGCAAATCAGTGACGATCTCTATATCCAGGCTGGCGCGGCGGTACGTATCGCCGTGTTCATCTGTATTTTCCCGCAATGGACGGGTCCGGACGGTGTACCCCATGTACGTCAATGCATCGATGAAACGCTTTTGCTTGTCGTCCATAGGCAACGGGACAGCGGTGTAATAAAAAGCGTTGTACAACACGCCGTAGCCCGCAAAGTGCTCCAGAATCTTGCGGTGATCAAAGTTCCAGCCGAGGCGTTTGGCTGCTGCGTATACGTTTGCGCCGTCAATAAATAATGCAATTCGTTCCATTTGAATCCCTTCCATCGGTAGAGCCTCCATCGAATCAGTGCGACTGAATCTCACTTGACACTTGCCTGTTCTGCAAAGATTAAAGGTCAGATTCAATGCGTTCTATAGAGGATAACCTAATCAGCAAAAGAAAGGCAGGCCAGAGGGTCAGCCGATTTGCAGCGGCAACTGGGGCCGCGCCTGATCCACTTCAGGAGCGTGAAGCGCCGCCCAGACATCGGCCCTCAACTGGGCCAGATTCAATCCGGCGTACTGGGCGGGCAGAGCATCAAGATATTTTTCAGCCTTGAAAAAATTGCGGTGGGCCAGGCTGCCGTGAGACCAACGTTTATGCAGGGCGGCTGCCAGCAAAATCAGAGCCTGAAGACAGGCCCGTTCCTCCCCCGTGGCCCGCAGCCACACCCCTTCCCAGGCCTCGTGCGCTTCCCACCAGTGGCCCGCGTTAAAAAGCCGGATTCCGTCTTGCCACGCCTCACTGCCTGTTGCCGTCATGCCCCAACAGTAAGGCCGATCACTGCGTATGACGGCGCTATGACGGCCCTATGAACGCCGCGTTAGCGCCTGCCCATGCCCTGCCTATCTGCCCAGTGTGCTCAGGCGTATACTTTATTTTATGAAGCCTGTAGAACTCTCAGACAGCAATTTTACCGCCGAAATCAGCGAAGGTTTAACCCTGGTCGATTTCTGGGCCCCCTGGTGTGGTCCCTGCCGCATCATCGCTCCAGTCATCGAAGAACTGGCCGGGCAGTACGAAGGCCGCGTCAAAATCGGCAAGCTGAACGTAGACGATAACCCCATGGTGCAGGGCCAATACCGCGTCATGAGCATCCCTACCCTGATCCTGTTCAAAGATGGTCAGCCCGTAGAAGGTGTGGTCGGCGCACAGCCCAAGCGGGCCTTTGAAGCCCTGCTCGACAAGTACGCCGTGACTGCTCAGGCTCCTGTTGCCGCAGAAAGCGTCTCCGCCAACTAAAACCCGCCACTCTCAAGCCGCCTCCGATCTGGGGGCGGTTTTTGTTGTGTTCGTTCTGTAGGGTTTGATCCAGTGAATCGGAGGTCGGAGGGATCAAGACCGCACACGCCAGAGCAGAAGGCACAAGCTGCACAGCCTCCGCAGGACCAACTTTCAAGAACTCCCCTCAGACCTACCCCTTCAGACCCGCGCCTCAGAACCGAACGACATCGGGCGGCGTCCAGGCGTGCAGCGCTTCACCCAGCAAAATCTCGCCCTCTTCCCATTCGCCGTGCCCACTGGCCACGTTGATGTGCCCGGCCTCGCCCGCAGACACCAGCTCAGCTTCCCACGCTTCGGCAAATTCGGTGGCCCGGTCCATAGTGACGTAAGGATCGTTTTCGCTGGCGATGATCAGCGCCGGAAAGGGCAGCGGTTGCATCGGCACCGGGGCCATCTGGCAGACTGCCGGTTCTGTTTCGGCCATACCCGGCTGCTCGGCATCGGTGGGCCCGACCAACAGCGCCCCACGCACCCGTTCATGCCCGCCGTAGATGTCGGCCCAGTGCACAATGGTCAGCACACCGCAGGAATGCCCCGCCAACACCAGATCGCCCGGAGTGGCGTCTATGGTTTCTTGCAACCGCGCCGACCAGCCTTCAGGTGTGGGGTCTTCCGGGTCATCCTGAACCACCCGCGCCGCACCGAATTTGGTCTCCCAGAGGGTTTGCCAGTGCTGAGGCCCGCTGTCACCAAGGCCGGGAACGATAATCAGGGTAGGCGTCATAGGCAGAGGGTAGCAGGCAAGCGAGCCCTTGTGGGCAGGGCGTCTGTCAGCTTCGACAGCGTAAACTGCCCGCCATGCACAACGCCGAATTCAACGACTTACGGCTGGCACAGCTTTACGAAACGCTCTGCCCGTGGGGAAGGTCGGATCAATTTTTTCTGGACTTGGCGAACGAAACTCCGAATTCACGCATCCTCGATCTCGGCTGCGGTACGGGGCAAATCACTCTGGCGCTGGCGGAAGCAGGGCATAGCGTAACGGGCATAGACCCCGCCGCTGCCTCATTGACCCTGGCAAGGGCCAAACCCGGAGCCGAACAGGTTGTCTGGATCGAGGGAACCTCAGTCGCTGCACCTGCCAATGCCTTCGATCTGGCCCTGATGACCAACCATGTCGCCCAGTTCATCACGGATGATGGGGCTTGGCTGGAGGTGCTGGCGGACATTCACCGCGCACTGGCTCCCGGAGGCCGACTGGGCTTCGACTCGCGCGACGCGGTGGCACGGGAGTGGGAGAAGTGGACTCGGTTCGGTACATACCAGCAGAGGCCCTTGCCAGATGGGAGGGAACTGGAGACTTGGACGGAAATGGGAGAGGCTTCAGGCGAGTTGGTCACGTTTGTCCACCACTACGTCTTTTCAGGCACTGAAGAGGTGTTGCTGTCCCGCTCCACGCTCTGCTTCCGCTCGGAAGAAACGCTGCGGGCCAGCTTGAAGACTGTCGGCTTCGAGATCGAGGGGCTGTACGGCGGCTGGCACTATGAAACCGCGGGTCAGGGCGACGGCGAATTCATTGTGGTGGCCCGCGCCAGGAAATGAAAAACCCCCCGCACAAGGCGGGGAGCGTTTATCAGCGTTGAACTGAGGTGGGGGTTAGACGAGTTCGATCAGGGCCATCGTCACACCGTCGCCGCGGCGGGTGCCGATGCGGAGGATGCGCGTGTAGCCGCCGGGACGCTCGGCGTACTTGGGAGCCACTTCGTCCATGACCTTACGGACCACGGCATTGTCGTGGATATCGCGGGCCACCAGACGGCGGGCGTGCAGGTCGCCACCTTTGGCGGTGGTAATCAGCTTTTCTACGTAAGGACGAAGCTCTTTGGCTTTCGTGAGGGTCGTTTGAATCCGGCCTTCACGCAGCAGTGCCGTGGCTTGGGCGCGGGCCAAAGCGGTACGGGCGCTGCTGTTGCGGTTGAGCTTGCGGCCACTTCTACCGTGACGCATGGGAATTCTCCTTAGGAATCAGGCGCTAACGCCCGGAATAAGTCTGCTGGGTTCAGTCGCGCAGGGCGAGGCCGAACTGGGCAAGCTGCTGTTTGATCTCGTCGAGGCTGCGTTCGCCGATACCGGGAACCTTCTTCAGGTCGCGGTCGGAGAGGGCGCACAGGGCGTCCACGCTGTCGATGCCTTCTTCTTTCAAAGAGTGCAGGACGCGGGTGGTGAGGCCCAGACCTTCGAGGGTCACGCGGGGCGTGTCGAGATCAGCGGGGTAAGGCTGAGGATTGATGCTCAGTTCAGGCTGGCGGGGCAGGTCATACACGCTGGGCGCGGTCGGCGCGGCAGGAGTGTATACGGGCGTCTGCACTTCGGGCGCGAGGGCCGGAAGCGTTTCGACGTTGCCGAACACCGTCAGTTCATCACGGAGAATCTCGACCGCCTTGTCGAGGGCTTCCTGCGGCGTGGTGCTGCCGTCCGTCCAGACCCGAATAATCAGGCGGTCCAAATCGGTCTGCTGTCCCACACGGGTGTTTTCCACGTGGTAAGCCACACGGCGCACCGGAGAGAACATCGCGTCAACAGGAATAGAGTTGATGCGGTCCTTGGTGGCGTGCTTGTCGGCAGGCACGTAGCCTTCGCCTTCCTCCACGCGCACTTCCATCACCAGTTTGCCGTCTTCGGCAAGGGTGGCAATGTGCAGGTCGGGATTGACGATTTCGGCGTCGCTCGGAACCTCGAAGGCACTGGCCCGCACGATCCCTTCACCCTGCGCACGCAGCGTCAGGGTTTTGGGGCCGGGGGTATGAAAACGCACAACCATTTCCTTGAGGTTCAGAATCAACTGAATGACGTCTTCTTTGACGCCAGGGATGGTGCTGAATTCGTGGAGGACATCTTCGATGTACACGCTGGTGACAGCGGTACCGGGGATCGAAGACATCAGGATGCGGCGGACAGGATTCCCGATGGTGACGCCGTAACCGCGCGTGAGCGGCTCTAGGACAAATTCGCCGTAATCGCCGTCCACGCGGGCTTTGAGTTGAGGGCGCTTCTGATCCACTGGGGCCTCCGTGTTAACGCGAGTAGTACTCGATGATGAAGTTCTCGTTGATTGGCAGCGCGAGGTCTTCTCGTGCGGGCAAACGGGAGAACGTGCCAGTGAACGTTTCAGGATTCAACTCGACCCAGGGGCTGACGCGGCGGCGCTTCTGCGCTTCCATGTTTTCCTGAATAAAGCCGATCTGGCGGCTCTTCTCACCGATGGTGATTTCATCACCGATTTTGACGCGGTAAGAGGCGATGTCGACCTTCTTGCCGTTCACGAAAATGTGACCGTGACCCACAAATTGACGGGCCTGACGGCGGGTGCTGGCGAAGCCCATGCGGAAGACGACGTTGTCGAGGCGGCGCTCCAGCAACTGCAGGAACACCGTACCGGTCACGCCGGGCACGTTGGCCGCTTCCTCGAAGAGGTTGCGGAACTGCTTCTCGCCCATGCCGTACAGACGCGCCAGCTTCTGCTTTTCGCGCAGGCGGATGGAATAGTCGCTGGGGCGACCCTTGCGGCGCTGACCGTGCTGGCCGGGGCCGTAAGGACGCTTGTCCAGATACTTCTGAACTTTTTCAGTCTCCGCGAGGTTAATCCCTTCGCGGCGGCTCTGCTTGGTAATGGAACCACGGAAACGACCCATGTTACGAACTCCTTAGCGGTCTAGCTGTTAAAAACTGACCGGGTCTGCGGCCCTCTGGTGCCCGTTTCCTTGCCGGTGGTGCGGCTTTCCCGGCCAGGGGCCGAGGTGGAAACGGGGCAGGTGGGCGCGCGCGTGTGCTTTAAGCGCGGTGCTTTTTCTTGGGGCGGCAGCCGTTGTGCGGCACGGGGGTGTCGTCCATGATGGACTTCACTTCGATACCACTGGCCTGAATCGCGCGGATGGCCTGTTCACGGCCGGAGCCGCTGCCACGCACGATCACGTCGACGATGTTCATGCCGAAGGTCTGTTGGGCCTTCTTCACGGCGTCGGCGGCGGCGAGCTGAGCAGCGTAGGGCGTGCCCTTCTTGCTGCCCTTGTAGCCAATCGTGCCGCCACTGGACCACGCGACAGAGTTGCCTTCGAGGTCAGTGATGGTGACGATGGTGTTGTTGTAGCTCGCGTGAACATAAGCGCGGCCTGCGCTGATGTTGCGGCGAGCGCGGCGGGGGGTCTTGCCTTTGGTTGATTTTGCCATGGCTTATTACTTCCTCGCCGCTTTCTTCTTACCGGCGACGGTTTTGCGCGGCCCTTTACGGGTACGGGCATTCGTCTTGGTGCGCTGGCCGCGCACGGGCAATCCACGGCGGTGACGCAGACCACGGTAAGCGCCGATGTCCATCAGGCGCTTGATGTTCTGGCCAACTTCGCTGCGGAGATCGCCTTCGACCTTGTAGGTCTTCTCGACGGCTTCACGCAGGGTGGACTGCTCGGCTTCGGTCAGGTTCTTGACGCGGGTATCGGGGCTGATTCCGGTACGCGCCAGGACTTCCTTAGCACGGGTGAGGCCGATGCCGTAGATGTAGGTCAGACCGATTTCGATCCGCTTTTCGCGGGGAAGGTCGACGCCTGCAATACGGGCCATTAGCCTTGCCTCTGCTTGTGCTTGACATTGGTGCAGATGACCAACACGCGCCCGTGGCGGCGGATCACCTTGCAGTTGTCGCACATTTTCTTGACACTGCTGCGAACTTTCATGCTTCCTCCTCGCGCCGCCGAACCGCCACCCATCTTGGTAGCTGCTTAGCTGCGCTCGACCCTCTGGCCCCGCACGCTGGCAGAACGAAAGAATCTATTTGGGCAACAAACCCCTGAACCTACGTGTGCGCCGTTTTCAGTGGAAGCTTTTGGCGATTGCCTCGGCCCAAACTGCAACTGCGCCTCCCCAAATCCCGCCCTAAGCCGGAGCTTGTAGGGCGTTATTTGCGGTAGACGATGCGCCCACGGCTGGTGTCGTAGGGGCTGATTTCCAGAACCACACGGTCTCCGGGCAAAATACGGATGTAGTGAATTCGCATTTTACCGCTGATGTACGCCAGCAGGTCATGTCCAGTGTCCAGCTTCACGCGGAACGTGGTGTTCGGCAAAGCCTCCTCCACGACGCCCTCAGCCCGAACGGTATCGGACTCTTCCTTCTTACGCTTTTCCCGCTGTTCCGGCATTTTTCGTCTTGCCACGCAACCTCCAGGCTTGATGCAAGCCAAACGTAAAGGTATCACAGGTGGGCGCGAGCAGCAAGAGTGAAGGAAGATTTAAGAGAAGAAGCGCGTTCTTGTCCGTTCCATTTGGACGGCTTCACGCTTTCAGGTCAGATGAGGTCGTTCAACGCGCCTGCCACACGTCCTGCATCACACGCCAGAGCAGTTCAGGCACCGTTTGAAAACTGTACGGCGCGTGAATGCGCTCCAGCCGCTGATGGTAGTCGCGTCCCCAGGGGCCGATATTGACAATCGGAAACTCCAGGGCGTCGGCGGGCACCGGGTCGACATGGGCGGGGTGCGGCGTCTGTGCCCGCAGGCAATCCTGTTCGGGCAAGTTGGCCGCCTGCCCCAAAAAGCTCATGTCGGAGATTCCGGAGAAGTGGCCGCGCACCCGCAGGCTCAGGCCCGTTTCCTGTGCCAAGTCCTGTGCGTGCCGCGCAATAGCCGCCTTCAGCACCGTATCGGCGGCGTGTTCGCCCAAATGGGTGTGGGGGTAATGCAGCGCCCCGAACCCGAGGATGATGGCGGGGCCGTCCAGCCCAGCGAGACCCATCAGCGCCACCGTAATTTCACGGTTGGCCCGCAGGGGGTCAGGGCCAGAGAGGGTGGATTCGATCCGCACCTGCACGGCTTCGGCTCCCACACGGGCATCAGCCAACGCACGCAATTCGCCGTAAGTCAGCACTTTGGGATGCTGCACCATCAGGCGCGGGGCGTTCAGGCTGCCTGCACCCGCTGCCCGCCGTGCAAATTCGGCCTGTGCCGAGGCCGCCACTTCTTCGGCCAGGCTTCGGAACAGAGCCAAAACCTCGCTGGGCTGGCGCTGCACAGTTAATACATTGAAGGCGCACCAGACCCAGGCGGGCGTGGTCACGTCGTATTGGGTACGGCTGTCGCGCAGTTCCAGGCAGGCGGGCGCAGCGGCCTCGCCCAGGTCAGAGCGGTCGGCCAGTTCTGGGTTGGCTTCTACACGGCGCAGCAATTCGGCAGTCATCAGGCTGGCACTGACGCCGTCAAAGGGGTAGGCGGCGTGTGTGGGGCAACCCACCACCAGCGCCGACAGCAGCACCTTGCCCACCGTGCCCAGGTACGCTGCCCGGCCCTCTTCCCCGCTGCCCACATCGGCGGTGGCGTCCAGATTC
>JAQBPF010000122.1 GCA_028287665.1 Deinococcus sp.
GCACCGTCAGGATTGCGGGTGGACAGCTGGTGCATGAACATGCATCCGAAGTTCAACCTCAGCCGACCTTCATCTCGCTGCCCATTCCCCCCGGCAGCGGCGACCTGATCCGGCTGCGGAATGCCACCGTATACCGCAACGGACACGCCGCACTGGGGCCGCTGGACTGGACGTGGCAGGCCGGGCAACACTGGCTGGTGACGGGCGAAAACGGCAGCGGCAAAAGCACGCTGGCACGGTTGATCGCCGGAGAACTGGGCGCGGCGTTGGGCGGAACGGTGGAACGCCCGTATTTGCAGGCTTTAGGCAAACGCGACCTCCTCAGCACCCGCCGCCGCACCATCGGCCTGATCGGGGCAGAGGTAGGCATCCGCCAGCGCCTAGACTGGACAGGGGCCGACATTCTGGCAAGCGCGTGGGACGGCACCGAGGGCTTCGCACCCACGCCGACGCCCGCGCAGGCTGGGGCTATGCACGCCCTCGCCGCCCGCCTGCACCTGCAAGACCTGTTGCCCCGCACCGCCGACACGCTCTCGCAGGGGCAGTTGCGCCGCCTGTTGCTGGCCCGCGCCGTGCTGCACGCGCCCAAGCTGCTGATTCTGGATGAAGGGCTGGACTTCCTCGATACGGCGCACCGGGAGCGGTTTCTGGCCCTGCTGCCCGAACTGGCCGCCGCTGGCACGCACCTCATGGTTATTGCCCACCGGGACAGTGACGCGCCGGAGGGAATGACGCATCATTTGCGGCTGGAAGGGCGGCAAGTGGTGAGTGGGTAGTGGTCAGTGGGAAAAGATTGGGGGCAATCGCGTTGCTCACTCACCCCCTCTGCTGCGCAGCTCTGCGAGTCCCAACCTCCCCCCTCAAGGGTGAGGAGCACAAAGCCAACGGGTCTGGCTGTTGCCCTCTACCCTTGTGGGAGAGGGGCGCTGCACAGCAGCGGGGTGAGGGGGCCACGGAGAAGCGAACTCGCCCAAAACCTTTCACCCACTTACCGCCCCTCAATCCTCTCTGCCAACCCATTCAAATACTCCGCCAGCGCCAAGTGATTCGGCAATTGCTGATGCGCGTACTGGGCCAACAGAGGCAGCGTGCCCACCTGCACGGCGTGTCCGGCCACTTCCAGCATGGCCTGATCGTTGTCGCTGTCGCCAAAGGCAATCGTGTGGTCTAGCGGGATATTCAGCGCCTCCGCGATCAGGGTCAGGGCCGCGCCCTTGTGTGCCCCGTCAGGCGTCACAGTCAGAAAATGGGGGTAGGGCGGCTGCGCTCCGGTCAGCACCAGATGGGGATGAGACTGGCGCAGGCGGCCCGCGAAATCGGCCACGCCGGGATGATAAAAGCCTACCTTCTGAATGTCTTCGCTGGGCGCTTCCGAAATCGGCTTGTGCGTGCGGAGCAGCATCCACGGCTCTGGCTGCATCCCTTCCGGAATATCTACGTAGATGCAGTCGGCGGCAAACAGCACCATCCGGGCGTCGTCGAGTTCATGCGCCAGCACCGCCTCTAAATCCCCCGGCCCGAAACGCGATTCCTGATGCAGTGTGCCGCCAATTTCGATGCGTCCGCCATTGTGGGTGGCGACGGCGTCGGGCTGCACGGCCTCCCGCACGGCGTCGGGGGGCAGGTCGCGGCCAGTGATGATGGCCACCTGCACGCCCAGGGCCTTCAGGCGGACCACAGCCTCCGCCGTCGCCGCCGGAATGTCCCGCGCTCCTTCGGCAATCAGCGTGCCGTCCAGATCGAAGGCCACCAGCAAGGGGAGCGTAGCGGGGGGCTGTGCTGAGGGGGGCTGGACGGCAAGATCGGCAGGCGGGCGGCGAGTCACCTGGGTAGGGTAGCAGGCAGAGGGGCGGAGACAGGTCAGCCTGAAGCTTTGCCCCAGGTTTTGACCGACCTTCTCTAATGCCCCGCAAATCAGCATTTTGCTCACCAGGAACGCCCGCCCCGCCAATCCAGCCATGCCAGGGTGCAGATCGGCAAATGGGGCCAGTGCAGCGCAGGCCAGCGCCCACGGCACCAGCCAGGGAAAAGACTTTTTCTGGAAGACTGATTTGGAAGGAGAGGTCACGTCAGGGAATAGAGCAGTGAACTGACCGGGTATCTTGCAATGTTGCGGCGCCAGGCCACCCCTACGGAATCGAGCCATCTGAAACAAGAAAAAACCCCGCTCCAAGCAGAAAAAGCTATACCGCGAAACCCGGCACAGCCCTCCCCTGTCTGCCTCTTGTCTGACTGCCGAGTGATGCATTTTTTTTCGTCCGCTATCTTGGGGCATCTAGTCACAGCGAGGGAAACATCACTAGAGGAGGCGGGGACATGAAGTACGAGCCGGGAGACAGGTTCTTTGACGAGATGTTCACGCCAGATGGGCAGGTTCGCCCGCACTATCAGGGCGTTGAGGAATACATCAGTGATCTGGGGGTGGCCGAGTTCGAGCGGCGTCACCGCCTGCTGGATCTGGCGTTTCGCAATCAGGGCATCACCTTTACCGTATACGGCGACGCTCAGGGCACCGAGCGCACCTTTCCCTTCGATCCCGTGCCGCGCATCATTCCAGCGGGTGAATGGTCGCATGTCGAGGCAGGCCTGACCCAGCGGGTAAAGGCGCTGAATGCCTTCCTGCGCGACATTTACAGCGACGCTCAGATTCTGGGCGACGGCGTGATGCCCGCCGAACTGGTCTACACCTCCGCCCATTTTCGGCGCGAGGTCCACGGCGTCAAGGTACCGCAGGGCATCTACACCCACATCGTCGGCACTGACCTGATCCGCAACGAGCAGGGTGAGTATCTGGTATTGGAAGACAATCTGCGCTCACCCAGCGGCGTGTCGTACCTGCTGGCCAACCGTCAGGCCATGACCCGCATTTACCCCGGCATGTTCGAGGCACAGGGCGTGCGGCCCGTGCAGCACTACGCCACCGCCCTGCTGGAAGTCTTGCAGTCGGTCAGCCCCCGCGACAACGGTACAGTCGTGGTGCTGACGCCCGGCATGTACAACAGTGCGTATTTTGAACACGCCTACCTGGCCCAGCAAATGGGCGTGGAACTGGTGGAAGGCCGCGACCTGTTTGTCGATGCAGGCCGGGTCTGGATGCGCTCTACGGGCGGGCGCAAGCAGGTAGACGTGATCTACCGCCGTATCGACGACGATTTCCTTGACCCGCTGGCCTTCCGCCGCGACAGCTCTCTGGGCGTGGCCGGACTGGTGGAGGTTTACCGTCAGGGCCGGGTTGCCATCGCCAACGCCATCGGTACTGGCGTGGCCGACGACAAGGCCGTGTACGCCTACGTGCCCGACATGATCCGCTATTACCTGAACGAAACGCCGCTGCTGAACAATGTGCCCACCTACCTCGGCTGGAATGCCGACCACCTGGAATACATGTTGGCGAATGCCGGAGACCTGGTATTTAAAGCGGTAGGTGAGGCAGGCGGGTACGGCATGCTGATCGGGCCCTACGCCACCCGTGACGAGATCGACGCCTACTTGGTGAAGGTGCGTCTGGAGCCGCGTGAATTCATTGCTCAGCCAGTGGTGGGCCTCAGCCGCCACCCCACCTTCTACCCGGACGCCAGCCAGTTCGAGGGCGCCCACATCGACCTGCGGCCCTACGTGCTGTACGGCACCAAAGACGTGACCATCGTGCCCGGCGGCCTGACCCGTGTGGCCCTGCGGCGCGGCAGTCTGGTGGTCAACAGTTCTCAGGGGGGCGGCAGTAAGGATACCTGGGTGCTGGATCATGACGGCCCCGCCACGCCGCAGGGCATGAGCCAGATCATGCACGGCGACGGCCAGACGACGCAGAACCAGGCCCAGAGCCAGTTTCAGGGCGGCTTCGGTGCGGTTCCGGTGGGCGGCCAGAGCCAATCTCAGAGTCAGTCTCAAACGCAGGGGCAAGGGCAGAGTCAGAGCCAGGGTCAGCCCAGCTTCAGTCAGGCGCGCGTGCAGGCCAGCGAGGAAGCCCAGATCGAGGCATATGGGCAGAGTCAGAGCCAGAATCAATCTCAGAGTCAGGCTCAGAAACGGACTTCGGGGGGCACCCTGCCGCCGCCCGCACCTGAATCGCCGGGGCAGCATTCGTATCAGCAGGAATTGGAAAAAGACCAACTGGACGGCGATGACCTGAGCCAGAAAACTGATCTGACCGAAGAAGGGGAACGCTGATGCTGCTGCTCTCTCGTTTGGCCGAAAACCTGTTCTGGATCGGGCGCTACGTGGAACGCGCCGAGAACACGGCCCGGTTGCTGAACGTCAACTATTACGCCACGTTGGAGATGGCAGGCCGCGCCCGCGAATACTGGATGCCGCTGCTGGAACTGACGGGCGGCGACGCCGATCTGCGGGCCAAATATGGCCGTGTGGATGCCCGCAGCATCAGTGCGTGGCTGGCCTTTGACCGAGACAACCCCGCCAGCATTGCCACCAGCGTGGCCCGCGCCCGCGAGAACGCCCGTGGCCTGCGTGACCGGATTCCCTCAGAAATGTGGGAAGCGCTGAACCGCACCTACCTGAACCTGTGCTTTGAGAACGAATCGGTCTTAGACCGCGACGGTCTGTTCGAATACTGCGCCGCCGCCCGAGATGCCAGTCAGTTTTTCTTCGGGATCGCCTTTGCCACCCTGCCGCGTGATGAGGGTTGGTCGTTTATGCGGGCGGGGCAGATGCTGGAGCGCGGCGACAATACCCTGCGCGTGCTGCAAAGCCGCTACCGGGGCATAGACGCGCAACCTGTAGCCGACCCCGGCCAGCGGGCCATGCAGGATCAGCGCTGGGTGAGCGTGCTGAAGGGGGCCAGTGCCTACGAGGCCTACCGCAAGCGCGTTCACAGCGGTATCGATCCCCAGTCTATCGGAGATTTCCTGTTGTTGGACGAGTTTTTCCCGCGCAGCGTGCGCTACAGTGCCGAGAATCTGGAAGCCGCGCTGATGCAGATCGAGCGCCACCATCCCGGCGCACATCCCGAAATCCCGCGCCTGTCTCGCTGGCTGGTGGCGAGGCTGCAATATGCCCGCGTCACCGACATTCTGGAAAAAGACGAACCCTCTCTGGAAGAGTTGCTGGGCGACTTTAACCGGGTGGGCGCGGCCATCAATGCCGGGTACTTCCAACAGGAATGAATGGGCCACATGCATGAGCGGGCCAGAAGAATGACCGGAACTGCACTGGTCGGGCGGCCACTCCCCCAACGTGCTGCCCCCACTGGCCCCACCCATCCGGTTTGGCCTGCGCCCAGACGCATTCCTCTGCCTCTGCCCGCGCTGCGTCGGGGCCACTCGTCTGCCCTACGTGACATTGCGGTGCGGCGGCGCGTGTCAGACTGCCGCCCGAACGTTCCCCCGCGCCGCCGCCTTTCTGGCCCGGCCCGGAAGCTGAGGCCAGAACCATGCGCTGCGAAATAAGGCACACCACCGAATACCACTACCCCGAACCCGCCTGGGATTCGTTTAATCAGGTGCGCCTGCACCCAGCCCGCGAGGTGCGCCAGAGCGTGCGTTCCTTTCACCTTCAAGTCGAACCCGACGCCGAAATCACGTCCCACAAGGACTATTTCGGGGCCATCGTGCACCATGTGCATGTACACGAACCGCACCGCTACCTGAAAATAGAGGCGCAGGCCATCGTAGACACCCACGCCGTCACCATGCCTGGGCCCTCGCCCTTCAGCGTGTTGCGTGAGGCGCGGGCCAGGAACACCGAGTTTCTGGTCGCCAGCCCCCGCGTGCCCAGCGGAGACTGGCCCGAAGTGTTCGGCATCGCCCGTCCCAGCCCTGCCGACGACCTGCCCACCTTCCTGATGGATCTCACCACCCGCCTGAACCGTCAGTTTTCCTACGACACCAAGGCCACCGCCGTGAATACCCCGCTGGCCGAATTTGCCCAGCACGGGCGCGGCGTGTGCCAGGACTTCACGCACGCCATGTTGGGCATTACGCGGCAATTGGGCATTCCGTCGCGCTATGTCAGCGGCTACCTGTACAGCGGCGGCGACATGTTGGGCGCGGAGGCCACCCACGCCTGGGCCGAGTGCCTGATTCCCGAATACGGCTGGCTGGGTTACGATCCCACCAACAACTGTCTGGCGGGCGAAAAGCACATCAAGATCGGTCACGGGCGCGAATACGGCGACGTTTCTCCGGTGCGCGGCACGTATTTTGGCGGTGGGCGCGGGAAATTGGATGTAGAAGTCAGGGTGTACGGCGAGCAGTAGTTCTTCTCTTGACCACCCATTTTGAGGGGAGCGTGCCCACCGTGACGCTCCCTTTAGCTTGCCTTTAATCTGAGTCTCCCAGAAGCAACTTTCCTGCCCGCTTCCCCGTACCTGGTGGCATGAAAACGTCCCGCTCTAGCAGCAGCCTCAAAAAACTCGCCGTATTCGCGCCTATCGTGCTGGAAATTATCAGCATGGTTCGGCGGGGCAAAACTGGGCAGCGCGGCAAGTACAGCAAGGCCCGCAAACGTGACCGCACCCTAGACTTTTTGCTGGCACAGGCCAAAAAACGCTTTGGCGCAACGCCCACGCGCCGCCGCTGACTTCAGCGCCCCCTTAGCCGGAGAGACTCTATGGCCGAGTTTCTCCGGCTTTAGGCTGTGCCAGTGGGCCAAACTGTTCCGGCTCTCGCCTAGGGCATCTGGCTTCCCAACTAGATCGCGGCGGCTTGCCTGTTGACAGTTGGGGAAGTCGCGGCTAAAGTAAACAAGCCCTGAAACGCGCCCTGCGCGGGCGCAACCAAGATGATGCCGAGGTGGCGGAATTGGTAGACGCACTAGTTTCAGGGACTAGCGCTTCACGGCGTGTGGGTTCAAGTCCCATCCTCGGCACCACAGAGTCGGCCCCCAGCAGCAATGCGGGGGCCGTTTTGCTGTGTGGGTGGGCAAGCATGAGACCCAAAGCCTGCATCTTTGACATAGGCATCTTTAACATAGGCGAAGACGTCGCCGAACTTCCCCCTCACCCGTTGCTTCGCAACACCTCTCTCTGCGTTGCAGCTCTGCGAGGCTCACAAGGGGCGAGAGAAAAGAGCGTTAGGCGCAACCGGAATCTTTTCCTAACCCTTTAGACGCCTGTCTTTCGCCACCATGACCCACCCTCCATCCTCAG
>JAQBPF010000091.1 GCA_028287665.1 Deinococcus sp.
CCTGTCCGGTCAGGCTGAGGCTCAGATCGGCCGGGCCGACATAGACGCCGCTGAGACCCGGCGTGTCCAGAATGGAGCTGAGATTGCGCAGCGCCTGTGCGGTCTCGATCATGGCAAAGACCAGCGTCTGCTCGTCTGCCCGCCCGGGGTAGCGGTCGCCGTAGATCAGGCGGGCACGGGTCGGGCCGTAACTTCGGCCTCCCGACGGCGCGTACCGGCAGGCGTGAACCAGCGCGCGGGCCTGCTCGGCGGTATCGATCATGGGGCAAATCACGCCCACGGCTCCGGCGTCCAGCGCCCGCATCAGGTCCGGTGGATGCAGCCAGGGCACGCGCACCAGAGGCGCGGCGGGGGTCGCCGCAATGGCCTGCAGCGTCGGCACCAGTCCGCCGTCACCGATCAATCCGTGTTGCAGATCGATGGTCAGGGCGCCGTATCCGGCCCGGCCCATCACCTCGGCACTCACGCCGCCCGGCAGGTGCAGCCAGCCGTTCAGCACCGTCTCTCCCGCACTCAGGCGGGCGTGCAGACTGGACAAGACGTCAGGCATAGGCCACCTCACGCAGCGCCGCTGAGACGGCCTGTGGCGCTTCAAGGGGCAGATAATGGCCAGCGTCCGGAACCACCTGAACGACCGCCTGCGGGGCCAGTTGCTTGATCTCTGCGGCCAGATTCGGCGGCGTCACCGTGTCCTGGGCTCCAACCAGCACCGTCAGCGGTCCAGTCCAGTCGGCCAGGGTGGGTCGGCTGTCGGGGCGGGACCGCAGCAGGGCGAGCTGCTCCAGAAATGCCTCCGGCCCCACCCGCCGCGCCATCTCCAGCACAGCTTGGCGGTGTGGTCCCGCAGCAAGTGAATCCACGACCTCTTCAAAGCCTCCAGCCTGCACCTGCCGTTCCTGCTCGGCCCAGACGGCCAGTTGCGCGGCAGTGGGGGCGTGTGGATTGGCGCTGATCAGGGTCACTCCGGCCACCCGCTGTGGCGCCTGCCTCAGCACTTCAAAAGCCAGAATGGCCCCCAGCGAGAACCCCACCAGGTGGACCTGTGCGGGCAGGTCGTTCAGCGCCGCCGCCGCCGCTTCCGCCAGCGTGCGGCCCCGAACAGGCCCCAGCACCCGCGCTCCGGCGGGCAGGGTCACCTCTGCCCACAGCGCCGCGTCACACAGCGTTCCCGGCAAGAGCAGCTGTGGAGCAGGCATGGCTCTACTCGTCTCCAAACTGGCGCAGCATCTGCTCTTCGAGCTCGGCAAAGTTGTCGGGTTTGATCATCTTGCCGTTCTCGCTGGCCTCAAATCCGTATTCGCGGGCCTTGCGGATCACTTCAGGGGCCCAGTACGGGTCTTTGCCCTCGAAGACCTCATGCTTTTCCAGCACCGCAAAAATCCAGCTCTCGCCCTCGTCGATACACTCGAAGCCGCGCCACAGCTTGGCGGGAATGGTGATGTAATCGAACTGCTCCAGGATCGTCTCACCATCGACCTGGTCGGCGTGCTCACCCCAGTAGAAGCGCCAGCGGCCTTTGAGCGGCAAAAACGACTCGATGTAATCGTGCGTGTGGTAGGCCGGACCATTGCCCTGCCGCGCCCGCACCACGCCCACCTGAAAGCCGTGCGGCGCCGTGATAAACGGCTGGTAGCTGTCGTTCTCGCTGGCCGTGTCGCCAATCACCGCGTAGTTGTGGCGCTGATGACCGGGAATGATCGAATCGATGAACATCAGCGGAATCGGGCGCGACTTCAGGTCGCCGAAGCGCACCACGTTGCCCGTCATGGCCCCCAGGTCTTCCTGAGGGCGGGAACTGGAGGGCGTGGTGCTGGGGGCGGTTGGACCGGACGTTGTCATGGATTCTCCTTGCGGCGCTGCAACAGGGTTCGGGAGGTTGACCGGGAAGACAAAGGAAACTGCGTCAGCCTCCGCCCGCGGAACCGGTGGTGGGGCGAAAGAGACGGAGCACTACGGCGCTCAGCAGCAAGCGGTCCTGAAGGATGAACGCAGCTGACCAGCTGCAAGAGAGGGCCGCAAGAGGGAGGAAACAGTGGGGGCTGCCGTCGGTTCGTCCTTATGGGTTGTGGGCTTGCATACGTATGCACACCGTACACTCCGCTGCCCAGTTCGTCAAGCTGAAGGACGAAACGTCCTCCACATCCCGCTGCCCAGCGCCTCTTGCCCCCAACGAACTGTCAGGGACTTGACAAATCCAAATCAGCACACCTATGGTATGCATACGTATGCAAAGCGAGTAGAGGAGGACGCCATGATGCACCTAATCAGGGTTGGTCGGAGCAGGGCAGGTGCGCCGCATGGTGTTCACTGGGCCTCCACAGCTGAGACCGCTCAGGTGAGGTTCAGTCCCTTCTCCTTGATTCGTCATACGTGAACCGGGCCGTCGAGGCCCAGGCGGCCTTCTCCGCAGCACAGGAGGCCCGCAGTTGTCCTCCTGACGCCGAATGTTGACCTCACCTCCAGCGCGCCCTCTGCTCTGAGTCCGCTCCCCACGTTCTTCACTCTGTGACCTCCACCAGACAGACCGCCAGTACGCCGCCGTGTCTGAAGCACCGGCCCTGATTCGGCTGGACCCCCCCTCTCATTTCTTCTCGGGAACCTTGGTACGGCGCATGTAGACGCGCCTACCGTCTGAACGTTCTGTAATGGGCCGCCCTTTGCACTTACCCCTAGTGGACGCTTCGTCAGGAGGACAGAATATGATCGTAGACAAGAAAGGTCGGCAACGGATGGGATTGGCCCTGGGTATGATCGGCGCGCTGGCTGTGGGCTCGTTGGGCAGCGCCCAGACCGCCGCTTCGTACGGCCTGAAAACCGGCAAGCCCTATGACGGCACCAACCTCAAATTCCTGATCTGCTGCCTGGGGGCCGGGCAATTCGCGCAGCTGTCCAGAATGACTGGAAACGGCAGCGAGTTTCAGAAGCTGACCGGCATCACCGTGCAGTGGGAAAATACCCCCTATGAAGGCCTCCAGCAAAAAATTCTGATCGAGGCCACCACCGGCAGTACCTACGACGTCGTGGCCTGGGTCGATTCCTGGGGCGAGGCCTTCAAGTCCCAGATGTTGCCGCTCAACGACCGCATCAAGGCCGACAAGATCAACATGAAGGACTATCCCAACTCGTACATCACGGCGTCGAGCGACTCGGCAGGCAACATCGTGGGCATGCCGTTCCGGGGGCACCCCCTGGTGATGTTCTACCGCAAGGACGTTTTCCAAGAGCTGAAACTGCCTGTGCCCAAAACCTGGCAGGACGTGGTCAAGACGGCCCAGGTCATCCAGCAGAAAAAACCCGGCATGTCTGGTCTCTCGACCATGTACGGCGTGAACGCAGGACAGAACCTGTTTTCGTGGACCAGCATGTTGTGGGGCAACGGCGGCGACATTCTGGACAAGACCAACCGGCCCATCTTCAACAATGCCAAGGGCGTGCAGGCCACCCAGACCTACATCGACATGCTGCGCAAGGACAAGATCACCAACCCCGCGGCCACGACCTTCGGGGAGCCTGAATCGTCCACCGAAATCCTTCAGGGCCGGGCCGCGATGTGGGTGGGCTGGTGGTGGTACTGGGCCCGCTTCTCTGATCCCAAAGCCGTCTCCAAAGACGTGCTGAACAACGTGGGCTTTGCGCCCGCACCCGGTTGGGCTGGCGGCTCGACCCAGAATTACGCCCTGATCTGGCCCATCGGTATTTTCAAAAACTCCAAGAAGGCCGACGCGGGCTGGGAATTCATCAAGTACGTTACCAACACCAATGTTCAAAAACGCGTGGCCGCCAACCGCACGGTTCCTGCCGAGGCCGACAACACCATCGTGACCTTTTCGGGGATGAACGACGCCAAAGTCAATGCGGCCAACGGCGGCATTCCCAAGGTCGGGGCGCAGGCGCTCCGCACCGCCCGCACGCTGCCGCAGGTCAAGACCTGGGCTGAAATTCAGAGTGTGCTGGAAGTCGGCAT
>JAQBPF010000106.1 GCA_028287665.1 Deinococcus sp.
GTCTGGCAAAGACACATGCTGACAAAAGCCGCAGATGCGGAAGCGGGGGTTGGGCACGGCGGAGAGGGCGCGGACTTGGGCCGCTCTCTGAACCTGTTTTCGCTGTTGATGCTGGGGGTGGGAGCGACCATCGGCACCGGCATTTTCTTTGCGATGGCCGAGGCCGTACCCAAAGCTGGCCCCGCTGTGATCTGGTCGTTTATTCTGGCAGGCGTGGCGGCGGCCCTCACGGCGCTGTGCTACGCCGAACTTGCCTCCAGCATTCCGGCGTCGGGGTCGGCGTATTCGTATACCTACGTGACCATCGGCGAACTCGCGGCCTATATCGTGGGGGCGTGCCTGCTGCTGGAATACGCTCTGGCGGCCAGCGCCACCTCTATTGGCTGGTCGGAATACCTGAACAATTTCCTGACCAACGCCACCGGCTGGAGCATTCCCGAAGCCCTGCGTTCGCCCATGCTGGTGCGCGGCGACACGGGCCTGGAGATTCACGCCGGACACATCAACTTGCCGCCCATTATTTTGGTCACGATGTGCTGCCTGCTGCTGCTGCGCGGCGCACGCGAATCGGCGGCCATCAACGCCATTATGGTCATGATCAAAGTGTCTATCCTGCTGTTTTTCTCGGCGGTGGCGCTCGCGGCTTTCAAATCCAGCAATTTCGTGCCGTTCAACCCGTTCGGCGTCAGTGGGACTGACGTTGCCGGAAACAAAGTGGGCATCGTGGCGGCAGCAGGCACGATTTTCTTCTCGTTCATCGGCCTGGACACGGTGGCAACAGCGGGTGCAGAGGTCAAAACCCCAAGCGCAACGTGCCGCTGGGCATCATTCTGGCGCTGGTCATCGTGGTGGCGGCCTATATCATCGTGTGTGTGGCCGCCATGGGAGCGCAACCCGCCTCGGCCTTCAAGGATCAGGAAGCGGGCCTCGCCGTGATTTTGCAGAACGTGCTGCACGCCAAATGGCCCGCCGTGTTGCTGTCGGCAGGCGCAGTCATTTCGGTGTTCAGCGTCACGCTGGTCACCATTTACGGCCAGACGCGCATTCTGTTCGCCATTGGCCGCGACGGTCTGATTCCCAAATCGTTTCATTCGGTCAATCCGCGTACGCTGGCTCCTGTATTCAATACGGTGGTCGTGTGCGTGCTGGTGGGCCTGGTCGGCGGTTTCGTGGATTCGGCCTACCTGTGGGACATGGTCAGCATGGGCACGCTGGTGGCCTTTTCGCTGGTGTCGGTGGGCGTGATCGTGATGCGCTACAAAGCGCCCAATCTGGAGCGCGGGTTCAAGCTGCCGTTCGGCCCCTGGGTCATTCCCGGCCTCAGCATCGCGGTCTGCATGTTCATCGTCAAAGACCTGCCGACCACCACCTATCAGGTGTTTTTCGTCTGGATGGCTGCGGCTTTGGTGGGCTACTTCGCCTACGGAATACGGCACTCCAAGCTAGGCCAACTGAAGCTGGCCAGCAAACGCCAGGGCGACCGATGACCACTGTGCTGGTCGGGTACGCTGCCGATCAGGCGGGCACTGAGGCCCTGGCGTTGGGCCGCCTGCTGACCAGCCAGAGCCCTGCCGCCCAGCCTCCGGGTCAACTGATCGTGTGTACGGTCGTTCCGGAAGTCTGGAACCATCCGGCGCTCAGCGCAGTGGATCAGGAGTACGCCAACTATCTGGACGAACATGCCCAGGAGACGCTGACGAAGGCCCGGACGCTGCTGGGTGACGAAGAGGGCGTGCAGTACATCAAGCACGCCGCCAAATCGGCCACCGTGGGCCTCAGCGAAGCGGCGGCGCAGGTCGGGGCCGACGTGCTGGTGGTGGGGTCGGCCCGTGCAGGAGTCAGCGGACGCCTGAGCTTGGGCAGCGTGTCCAGCGAAATTCTGCACCTGTCGAGCCTGCCGGTGGCGCTGGCTCCGCAGGGTTTTGAGGCACGGCCGGGGCAACAGCTGACCCGGCTCAGTTGCGCCTATGCCGGAACAGAGGTCTCTAACAGCACGGTGCTGGAGGCGCTGCGGCTGGCAGGCCGTCTGGGCGTGCCGCTGCGGGTGGTGGCGTTTGCGGTGCGTGACCGCCAGATGTACCCCTCATTGGCAGGCTACAAAGCCGAAAACATGATCGTGGACGCCTGGCGTGAGCGCACGCAGGCCGCGCTACAGCGCCTTCAGGAGCAGTTGGCCGGACACTCGCCGCCCATCAGCGTGGCGCTGGCCGACGGCGAATCCTGGGAGCAGGCGCTGGGGCAGGTGGAGTGGCAGCCCGGAGAAGTCCTGGCACTGGGTTCCAGCCGGATGGGAGTGCTGGCCCGCGTGTTCCTCGGCTCCAACGCCAGCAAGATCATCCGCGCCTCGCCTGTGCCGGTGCTGGTGTTGCCGAAAGTGGGGTAGGGGCGGGAAGCTCCCAGCAACAACTCTTCTGGCAAAAGATGTCCCAGTCGAAATTGCTCGACTGGGATTTGACGCTGAATTTCTTCCCGCCACACGTCTTCCCGCTACACTTCCAGAGCCAGCTTATCTACATCGTTGAGCAGGGGCGTGCCCGCCGGATAGTTGCCGTTGAAGCAGGCGAGGCACAGGCCAGGGCCGCTGACGGCTTCGGCCAGCCCGCGCTCGCTGATGAAGGCCAGCGTATCGGCCCCGATCAGTTGGCGAATCTGCTCCAGGCTGTGCGTACTCGCCACCAGTTCTTTGCGTGCGGCGGTGTCGATGCCGTAAAAACAGGGGTGCTTGATGGGCGGGCTGGACACCCGGAAATGTACCTCGGTGGCCCCGGCGTCGCGCAGCAGGTTCACGATCAGGCTGGAAGTCGTGCCGCGCACGATGGAATCGTCTACCAAAATCACCCGCTTGCCCCGCACCGCGCTCGTGGGCGAGAGCTTCATCCGCACTTTCAGGTCACGGGCTTCCTGCGTGGGCGCAATAAACGTGCGGCCCGCATAGGGGTTTTTGGAGAGACCGTAGTCGAAGGGCAGTCCACTTTCACGGGCGTACCCGATGGCCGCGCCGATGCCGGAATCGGGCACAGGCACCACCACGTCGGCCTCTACGGGGTGTTCGCGGGCCAACTGGATTCCCATGCGAATCCGGCTGGCGTAGGTGTCCACACCGTCCAGTTCTCCGTCGCTGCGGGCAAAATAGATCCACTCGAAGGCGCAGGGCGTCGGCGCGGCGGGATGCACCATCAGGCTGTGCAGGCCGCCCTCGTCTACCCAGACCAGTTCTCCGGGCAGCACGTCGCGCAGCAGGCGTGCGCCCACCGTGTACAGGGCGCAGGGTTCAGAGGCGATCACGTATGCGCCGTCGTCGCGCTGCCCGATCACCAGAGGCCGCACACCGTTGGGGTCGCGGAACCCGATCAGGGCCGTGCGGCTCATCAGCACGCAGGCGTAGCCGCCCTTCAGTTGCTGCATGGCCCCGGCGGTGGCTTCCACCAGATCCATGTGCGACTCGCGGGCGATCAGGTTCAGCATCACTTCAGAGTCGTTGGTGGTGGCAAAGAGTGCGCCTTCCATCAACATCTGGTTGCGAACCTCGCGGGCATTCACA
>JAQBPF010000145.1 GCA_028287665.1 Deinococcus sp.
CTTCCACGATGCCCAGTTCCAGCAGATCGGGGGCCGTCAGCTTCAGGGCTTCGGCGGCTTTGGGGGCCTGCGCCGAGTCGCGCCACAGGATCGCCGCGCAGGATTCGGGCGAAATGACGCTGTACCACGCATTTTCCTGAATCAGCACGCGGTTGCCCACGCCAATCGCCAGTGCCCCACCGCTGCCGCCCTCACCGATCACGGCGCACACGGCAGGCACGCGCAGGCGCACCATGCGCTGAATGCTTTCGGCAATGGCCCACGCCTGACCGCGCTCCTCGGCCTCTATGCCGGGGTACGCACCGGGGGTGTCGATCAGACACACCACGGGCAGGCCAAATTTATCGGCCAGATCCATCAGGCGCATGGCCTTGCGGTAGCCTTCAGGGTTACTCATGCCAAAGCGGCGGCGCACGCGGCTTTTGGTATCGCGGCCCTTTTGCTGCATCAGAAGCATCACGGGGCGGCCCTGCCAGCGCCCTGGCCCGCCGATCAGGGCGTGGTCGTCGGCAAAATTTCGGTCGCCGTGGAGTTCGGTAAAGTCGGTCACGAGGCGCTCGGTGTAGTCGTGCGCGGTGGGCCGTCCCGGTGCGCGGGCCAGTTGTACCCGCTCCCAGCGCGTCATCACGGCGTTTACGGGGGCCGTTCGCAGGCGCTCCACTTCGGCCCGCAGGGAATGAATGGTGGAATCCAGATTCTGCCCGGTTTCACGCGCCGTCACTTCCAGGTCGTGCACGCGGGCTTCCAGCTTCAGCAGGGTGGCTTTGAGGTCGGTGGGTGGGGTGGTCATCACGCAGGGGCCTCGGCAGAGTGCTCGGCTGACTGTTCGGCTGGAGGGGCGTCGGGGGCGCGGCGGGTCAGCACGCCCAGCAGTCCGGCCAGAAAGGTGCGGTGGGTGCGGCGGTCGACCACATCGTCGATCATGCCGTGCTCCAGCAAGAATTCGGCCCGCTGAAAGCCTTCGGGCAGGCTCTGGCGAATGGTCTGCTGAATCACACGCGGCCCCGCGAAGCCGATCAAGGCACCGGGTTCGGCCATGATCACGTCGGCAATGGTGGCAAAACTGGCCGTCACGCCCCCGGTGGTGGGGTCGGTCAGAATGCTGACGTAGGGCAGGCCCCGCGCCGTCAGACCTTCCAGGGCCACCGTGGTTTTGGCCATCTGCATCAGCGACAACGCGCTTTCCTGCATTCTGGCCCCGCCACTGGCTGCCACGAGGACAAACGGCGTGCCTGCTGCGGCGGCATGTTCGGCAGCGCGGCTGATTTCCTCGCCCACCACGCTGCCCATGCTGCCGCCGCTGAAGGCAAAATCCATGACCGCCAACGTCACGGGCAGACCCAGAATGCTGCCCGTGCCCGTCAGAATCGCGTCTGGGCGGCCCGTTTTCTTCTGGGCGCGGCTCAGGCGGTCTACGTAAGCTTCGGTATCCTGAAAGTTCAGGGGGTCGGTGGGATGCACGCGGCCCGACAACTGCACGAACGAGCCTTCATCGAGCAGCACCTCCACGCGCCGCCCCGCCTCTAGGCGCAGGTGGTGGCTGCATTTGGGGCAGACCCAGAGATTGGCCTCCAGGTCGCGGTTATAGACACTTTCCTTGCACGCAGGACACTGCGTCCACAGGTCTGGCATGTCGCTGCCCGCTTGCTGCTGCGGGCGGCGTCTGCGAAAAAAACGATCTAACGCCATTCAGGGAACACTCCTTGCCCCCATTCTAGACGCCACTTGGTACGGGGGTTGCACCGGGTTCAAGTGAGCGGGCGGAAAGGGCAGAAGGAGGCAAGTGGATCGTGGAGTGTGGAATGTGGGAAGGGCAGTCGCTTCGCTCACTCACCCCCTCTGCTTCGCAGCTCTACGAGTCCCAACCTCCCCCCTCAAGGGTGAGGAGCTAAAAGCAAACCCAAACTGTTCCCGCCCTTATCCGTGTGAGGCCGTCGTCCACGCAGTGGGCGGGCCAATTCCATGTCGGAATGAACTGGAGATTCCGCTTCAAGTGAGGGATTCAGCCGACTTGGAACGCGACAAGATCAATCCTGCCGAGCGCAGCGACAAACTCCCCTGACCCCTTTGGGGGCGGGGGCTGGGGGGTGGGGGAAAACGTGGGAGAAGCCCAAAAACTTAGCCTAAATCCCTTGCCTAATGCCCACTCGTCACCTTCAACCCAATAATCGCCACGACCATCAGCGCCATGAAGCCGAGGCGGGCGGCACTTGCAGGCTCCTTAAACAGCACGATGCCCAGAATGGCCGCGCCCACCGCGCCAATGCCCACCCAGACGCCATACGCCGTGCCAATCGGCAGCGTTTTGACCGCCAAACCCAAAAGCGTAATGCTGGCAATCATGCTCGCCAACGTTAAGGCAGTCGGCAGCGGGCGCGTAAATCCCTCGGTGTATTTCAAGCCGATGGCCCAGCCCACTTCCAACAGTCCAGCCAACACGAGCAGTATCCATGCCATAACCCAACACCTCCGCAGGTGCGCCGTCTTGTCCTGACCGGGTACGGCGGTTCTCTCGTCCGGAGTCTGGCCCGACCAACTTTGGGCGACTGAATCCAGTGTAACGGCAGGCCGTCAGCCAAAAGGGAGCGGAGCGTAACGCTGCACTTACACTCCGCTCTCTGAATCAGGCGTTCTCAGACTCCCAGGTAGGCACTCCGCACCCGGTCATCGGTCATCAGTTCGTGCTGGCTGCCCTGCAAGCTCACGCGGCCCCCCTCCAGCACGTAGCCCCGGTGGGCAATGCCGAGGGCGGCGTAGGCGTTTTGCTCGGCCAGCAGCACGCCCACGCCCGCCGCATTCACGCGCTGCACGGCCTGAAAGACCTGCTCCACCACCAGCGGCGCGAGGCCCAGCGAAGGCTCATCCAGCAGCAGCAGCTTGGGGCGGGCCATCAGGGCGCGGGCGATGGCCACCATCTGTTGCTGTCCGCCCGACAGGCTGCCTGCCGGAACGTTGCGCTTTTCCACGAGGGCCGGAAACAGTTCGTAGACGCGCTCCAGCTCGCGGGCCGTGCCTGCCGGGTCTTTGCGGTGCACAAAGGCTCCCAGCCGCAGATTCTTTTCCACGCTCAGTTCGGGAAACAGCAGGCGGCCTTCCGGACACTGCGCGACGCCGTTGGCCACATTGAATTCAGGCTTGCCGCCCGTGAGCGAAACCCCGTTCCAGGTGGCTGTGCCGCCCGAAGGCCGCTGCAAGCCCGACAGGGTGCGGAACAGCGTGCTTTTGCCCGCGCCGTTGGCCCCCAGCATCACCACGATTTCTCCGGGATTCACGGTCAGGTTCAGGGAATGAAGGGCGGTAAAGTGGCCATAATTCACGCTCATATCACGGATTTCAAGCATGGGGAGCCTCTCCTACTGGGGCGGCCTGAGCCTGTCCCATCTGCCCGCCGTGCGCGTGTGATCCCAGATACGCCTCGATCACTGCCGGATCGCGGCTGACCTGTGCAGGCACGCCCTCGCTGATCTTCTGGCCGTGATGCAGCACCAGAATATGATCCGCGAGGCTCATCACGAGGCTCATTTTGTGTTCTACGAGCGTCACCGTCAGGCCGCCCGCCACCAGTTCGCGGATCAGGGCCATCAGGCTCACGGTTTCTTCGGGGTTCATTCCGGCGGCGGGTTCGTCCAGCAGCAGCAATTTGGGGTTACTGGCGAGGGCCATCGCAATGCCCACGCGCTTCTGGCCCTCCTGGGTCATGGCTCCAGCGGGGCGGGCGGCGTGAGCGGCGATGCCCACACGGGTCAGGGCGGTCAGGGCGGCGTCGCGGCTTTCCTGCTCGTCGCGGCGCTCGCGGCCAGTGCGGAACAGGGCGTCCAGCAACCCGGCGCGGGTGCGAACGCGGTGGCCGATCATGGCGTTTTCCAGCACGCTCAGTTCCTTGTAAATGGTGGTGGTCTGAAAGGTGCGGGCCATGCCGCTCGCCACCACTTCATGCGTTTTCAGGCGGGTGATGTCCTGGCCCTGAAAAATAATTCGGCCCGTGGTGGGCTTGTAAAACCCGGAAATCAGGTTGAAGAAGGTGCTTTTGCCCGCACCGTTGGGGCCGATGATGGCCGTGATCTGGCCTGCCGGAATGCTGGCGGTCACGTCCTTGACAGCGTGAAGGCCGCCGAAGCGGATGCCCAGCCCATCGACCCGCAGCAGCTCGGAGCCGGACCGTATGACTTCAGATTGGACAATCTCAGGCACGCTCGGCCCCCTTTTTGCCCGTGACGGCAGCCAATTCTCGCCGCGCCTGGGCCTTCATCCACAGTCCGGCCAGGCCCTGCGGC
>JAQBPF010000133.1 GCA_028287665.1 Deinococcus sp.
TTTTTCTTTTGTTCTATGGTGTCCAGAACAGCCCAACAACGGCAGCCTGGGTCACGGCAAGCTCAGGAATGGACGCACATCGTTGAGGCACACACCGTCTTGGCCCGCCGCGTCTGGTACAACTAACCATTGTGAAGGTGTCCCTATGACTGCCCCCCGTATCTATCCTATGCGCCTCTACGGTGATCCAGTGTTGAGGCGCAAAGCCCGCCTGGTGAAGCCGGATGAGCGGCTGACCGTACCGGGATTCGATGCCCAGTCGGTGCGCGAAGTGGCCGACCAGATGCTGGAGACCATGTTTGAACAGCGCGGTGTCGGTCTGGCTGCGCCGCAGGTGGGCCTATCTGTGCGGATGTTCGTGGCCGTGGAATATGAAGATGACGAGGAAGAGAACGAAGGCGGCGAAGAGAATCTGCGTTCACGGGTGCTGCGCGATTTCGTGATGATCAACCCGGTCATGAGTGTCGTGGACAAGAAAAAGGACCGCTCCTATCAGGAAGGATGCCTGAGCATTCCCGGCATTTACGAAGAGGGCGTGCCGCGTGCCCGCGCCGTACAGGTGCGGTACACCGATCTTGATGGCAAAGACCGCACCATCGAAGCAGATGATTACCTGGCACGGGTCTTCCAGCACGAAATCGACCATCTGGACGGCGTGCTGTTTCTGGATCACCTCCCCGCAGAAATCATGGAAGACCACCGCAAGGCGCTGACTGCCCTCCAACGCCAATCCAAAACCTTCCTGAATGATCTGGCGGAACACGAGCGGCGCAGGCAACTGGAGCGTCAGGGTTGACCCAGTTCGGCACCTCTGCCCGCCCCCGCGTGGCTTTCTTTGGATCACCTGCTTTTGCCTTGCCTGTCCTGGACGCCATCCGGGCGGAATTTGAAGTGGTGCTGGTGGTGGCCCAGCCCGACAAGCCTGTGGGACGCGGCCTGAAGCTGACGCCGCCGCCTGTGGCCGCCCATGCTGCGGCGCTCGGATTGCCTCTGGCGCAACCGCGCAAGCTGCGGGGCAATGCCGCCTTTGAAAGCCAACTGCGCGGGTGCGGGGCCGATGTGGCCGTGACCTGCGCCTACGGCAAAATTTTGCCGGGGTCCCTGTTGGCCGTGCCGCGCTCCGGCTTTCTGAACACGCACACCAGCCTGCTGCCCGCCTACCGGGGCGCCGCTCCGATTCAGTGGGCCCTCATTCGGGGCGAAACGGTCACGGGCACGACCATCATGCAGACCGATGAGGGCATGGACACCGGGCCGCTGCTGCTGCAAGAAGCCCTGCAGATTGCCCCTGAATGGACGGCCCTGGAGTTGTCTGGGGCGTTGGCCGAACAGGCTGCCCGTCTGATCGTCACGGCGCTGCACCAGCTTGCCGACCTCGTGCCCACCATGCAGGACGAGGCACAGGCCACCCACGCGCCCCTGTTGGTCAAGGAAGACGGTTTTGTGCGCTGGCAGGATTCGGCGGTGGCGGTAGTCAACCGGTTCCGGGGCGTGGCGGCCTGGCCGCAGACCACCGCGTTTGTGGGTGGCAGCCGCCTCAAACTGGCGGGCCTGTGTGTGGCTGATCCAGAGGCCACCCAGGGCGGGGGAGCGCCCGGACAGGTGGTGCGGGCCGATGGCGACGCCTTGATCGTGGCCTGCGCCGTTGGGGCGGTGCGAATCCAGACGGTGCAGCCTGAAGCCCGCAAGCCCCAGCCCGCGGCCCAGTGGTGGCAAACCCAGGGCCAGCCGCCGCAGTTTGACCTCTGGGAACCCCAGCAGCCCTAGGCCCGTATCTGTGGTGTGAATTCCTTTTCCGCCGCCCCATTTGACGCTGGCCGCACTTCAGGCTCCAGCCTGTTGCCTGCCGCACAGTTCCCGCTGACGCTGGAATTCAAGTTCAGCCTCTTTACCGAACTGCGGGTGACTGACGCGGGCGGGCAACTGGTGGCCGTGGTCAAGGAAAAGACCTTCAGTATCCGGGATGAGGTCAAGGTCTTTGCCGATGAAGGCCGCACCCGCCAGCTGTACGGTATGCGGGCGCAGGGGCTGATGGCAGGGGCGCTGGATTGGCGGGCCAAGCGCCTGATTCGCCGCGTGGACGGCAGCGATGTGGGGGCCCTGCAAGCCCAGGGCATGCGGACCCTGTGGGCGGCCAGCTACGAGGTGTTGGACGCTCCGGGCCATGTGCGGTTTACCATCCGTGACGATCAGCCCTGGTTGGGCATAGTGGAGGGCGTCATCGGGGCCATTCCGTTTATTGGCGACCTGATCGCCATGGGCTTTGATTACCTGATCAATCCCACCTACACCGTCACGGATGCGGGCGGGCAGCCTACCCTGCGCGTTCGCAAGCGCCGCAGCCTGTTTTCTCGCCGCTTTGTGGTGGAGGCTCTGCGCCCTGTGCACCCCCAGGAAGAAGAACTGATGCTGCTGGGGCTGGTGCAGCTGGTGCTGCGGGAGCGCGAACGCGGCTGATCCAGCACACTTTGCAGGGAGAGAAGTCAGCAGAGCAGAGGGGTGGGCACCGGAGTTCTGGCCGCCCACCCCTCTGCTCTGTCTTTGCACCTACCCCTTGGCTGGCTGTTCTTCGCCGCTTGCTGCCACGGCCTGCCGCACAATCGGCATGATGGTCAGGCCCTGCACGGCAATCGTAAACAGCACGATGACGTAGGTGGCCGTGACCAGGAGTGTCCGGTAGGGGCTGTCGGGCAGGCCCAGCACCAGGCTGATGGCAATGCCGCCGCGCAGGCCGCCCCAGGTCAGCAGGCGCACCGTGTAGGCCCCGTAGCCTTCGCGGGCACGCACAAAATGAAAGGGGATGACCACGCTGATCCAGCGGGCGGCCAGGGCCACACCGATCAGCAGCACGCTGGCCAGCAATTGAGGCCCCGTGACGTTGGTCAGCAGCACATCCAGCCCAATAAAGGCGAACAGCACGATATTGAGCACCTGATCCAGTGTTTCCCAGAAGCTTTCCACAAATTCGAAGGTATGGGGGGTAAACACGTCGTGCTTGACGGCAGAAATGACCAGCCCGGCCACCACCATCGCCAGCGGCCCGCTGATGCCCAGCGACGCGGCCAGCACGTAGCCGCCGATCACGAGGGCCAGGGTCATCAGCACCTCGACCGCGTGAGATTCGATGCTTTTGAGCAGCACGTAGCCCAGGCCGCCCAGAGCCGCCCCAAACAGCACGCCGCCGCCCGCTTCCTTCACAAACAGCGCCAGGGCTCCGGCCACCGTGGGGGCGGTATGGGAATCACCGATGCCAGCCAGCCCCGCAATGACCAGAAAAATAACCACGCCCACACCGTCGTTAAAGAGGCTTTCCCCGGCGATCAGGGTCTCGATCCGCTTGGGCACCTTGGCCCGCTTGAGCAGGTCCAGCACGGCCACGGGGTCGGTGGGGCTGATCAGTGCGCCGAACAGCAGCGCCCACAGCAGCGGCACGCCAAGGCCCAGCAGGCCGAAAATGCCGTAGGCGGCAAATCCGATCAGGAAGGTGCTGATGATGGTACTCAGCACTGCCAGCGTCAGAATGCTGACCCGCTGTTTCAGCATCTGGCGGGCGTCCAATCCCAGGGCTCCGGCAAACAGCAGGATGCTCAGAATCCCGTTCAGTACGAAGTCTGTGAAGTCGAGGGTTTGCAGCAGCCCAGCGGCCCAGCCCCGCATCCCACCGATGCCCAGGCCGTCCAGCACAATCAGGATGACGCTGGCCAGTGCGCCTGCCAGCGTGACCCCCACCGTGGTCGGAAACTTGAAAAAGCGTTCGTTCAGAAAGGCCAGTGCCGCCGTCACACTCAGGAGCACTGCAAACGCCGTCAACATGAAGCCACCGTAATCATGAACGCCACTGTAGAGGATGGACCAGAAAGAACGGGCGCAGCATCCTGACCTGCGGGCTTCTGCCGCGAGTCTGGGGCGCTCTGTCAGGCCTGCTCAGTTCAACAAAACGCAGAAATCAACAAAGCAGGAATCAAAAACACAGGAATCAACAAAACAGGCGGGCACCTTTCGGGCCGCCTGCGTGGTCTGGTAGTGCTCGAATTGAAGTTAGTCGCGTTCGCGTTCGCGCTCGGCATTCAGCATGGCTTGCAGCTGAGCCTGCCGCTGGCGCACGTAATCCTGATGAAAACGGGCTTCGTCCATCAGTTCGGTGCCCACGATCAGCTTGCCCGTGGCCAATTCACGCATGGCCTGAGTCACGAGGTTATGCGTCTTCACGCGCTGCTCGGTGGGCAGCACGCTGGGCGCACCCGAACGCAGTTGCAAGGCACGTTTTGCCGTGACCACCGACAGACGGTACTTGCTGTCGGTCATCGAAAGCAACTTGTCAATGTCTTTTTCCGCCATACTCCACTCCCCTTTTGTCCGCTGCTCTCCGGCTGACTTCCGCACGGGAGCCAGACACTCAGCCAGTCAGTCTAGCCCGCCGAAGCTGCCAAGGGCAATCTGTAAGGGCACCTTTGGGGCAGGGAGGCGTCTAGGCCGTTGGGCAACCATCCGGAAGTCCAGGGTTCAAGGGTCAGGGAAGGCAGTTCGGCAGGGGTCACAGCCGCTCCCCTTCTTAACCCCAGCCTCTGAAAAGTTTTGATCTCAACCTTCCCCCAACCCCCCGGACTTTTCTCCACCTTGCACTCGGTCTAAACTGAGCGGCATGACCTACAATTCAGCCTCTTCGCAAGATCAGCAGGCCGAGCAACGTCAGCTGCTGCGTGCCTTTGGCCAGACCCCTGCTGATGTCAGGTCCCGGTTGGAGCGGGAACTGGACGCCTTCGAGCGGGCTGTCAATGCCGCGCAGCCGCACTGGCACACCACCCTGCCGGGGCGCTCCTGGACGGCGGCGCAGGAGAGCGAGCACATCATCCGCGTGAATGCAGGCACGGCCCGAATTGCGGCCCTGTTGCTGTCCGACAAACCTCTGCGCCCCGGCGACCAGACCCCCGGCATCCTGGTAGACGGCAAACGGCAGGCTCCGGCGGGCCTGCAACCTGGCCCCGACCAATCCTGGGCCGACCTGAGTGCCGGACATACCCAGACCCGCGCCGCCCTGCTCAACGCCGCTGCCCAGGCCCCCGAGACCTCTGACCGCACCTTCTTTCACCCCTTTATGGGCGAACTGACGGCGCTGGACTGGCTCAGAATGGCTGGTTTTCATGTGCGTCATCACCGCAAGCAACTGGAAAAGTTGGTGCAGGGAGATGCCTTAGAGCATTTGTCATAATAATGACCGAGCGGAGCGAGTGAATTTCATTGAGCAGGACGAAGAATG
>JAQBPF010000175.1 GCA_028287665.1 Deinococcus sp.
AGTCGTCAAACTCCGGCCCGGCGGGCGCGTTGTGCTTCAGGCCCATCAGGTACAGTTCCAGAATCTGCACGGCGGCGGCCTCGTCTTCATCGGCTGCGCCCAGCGC
Source organism: Deinococcus sp. (assembly GCA_028287665.1). Taxonomy (GTDB): domain Bacteria; phylum Deinococcota; class Deinococci; order Deinococcales; family Deinococcaceae; genus Deinococcus. The sequence goes on from JAQBPF010000175.1 coordinate 107, forward strand.
CCGCGCCCGCTGGGTGGTAAAGCGTTCGTCCTGATAGGCCACCGCGTAGCCCTGCTCCTGCAAGATTCGCCCAAAAGAGCGTACCCGGTCCAGCGCGGCATTGTGCCCCCCATCGGCGTCCAGCGGCAGTCCCAGCAGCAGCAGCCCGGCCCCCGATTCTTTCACGCGCAGGCGCACGGCCTTCAAATCCAGCGGCAAACGCTTGCGGTCTATGCTGCCGCGCCCAAAGGCCAGCCCCCCGGCACTGACCGCAAAGCCGATGCGCCGCTTGCTGACGTCGAGTGCGAGAACGGTGGGGTGGGCGGGTGAAGTCATGGGGGGAGGATAGGCGAAAAACCGGAAGTGGTCAGTGGGGAGTGGTCAGTGGAAAGGCAATCGCTATGCTCACTCACCCCCTCTGCTCCGCAGCTCTGCGAGTCCCCGGCCCTCCCCCTCCCTTCGGGCTGTTCCAGTCAAGGGTGAGGGAGAAACACCATCAGCCATGCGCCCCAATTTTTCCCACTTCCTGCTGACCACTCACCGCGCCTCAGCGCCTTGCTACCCTGTACCCCATGACCCAACCCGAATCCCCGGTGATCCTCAGCCAGACCCGTGCGGGCGTGCGAACCCTGACGCTGAACCGCCCCGACAAGCTGAATGCCGCCAACGACGCGCTGTTGCTGATGCTGACGGCACAGTTGCAGGCCGCCGACGCCGACAACGCCGTGCGTGTGGTGGTCATCACGGGCGCGGGCCGGGGCTTTTGCGCGGGGCAGGATCTGGGCGATGTGTCGGGGCGCGATATGACCTTCACCGAGCACCTGAACCAGACCTATAACCCACTGATTCGCACCCTTCGCGGGCTAGGGAAACCTGTGATCACGGCAGTGAACGGCGTGGCGGCGGGTGCGGGCGCAAGCCTCGCTCTGTCGGGTGATATTCGGTTGTGGGCGCAGTCGGCCAGCCTGATCGAAGTGTTTTCCAACATTGCGCTGGTGCCCGACAGCGGCAGCACCTGGTTTCTGCCCCGACTGGTGGGCTACCACCGCGCCTTTGCGCTGATGGCCCTGGCCGACCGGGTGCGGCCCGACGACGCGCTGAAGTACGGCCTGTGCGAGGAAGTTCTGGCCGACGAGGGCTTTGCAGACGCCCTGCAGGCCTACGCCGAACGCCTCGCCTCGCGCCCCGCCCACGCGCTGAAGCTGACCAAGCAGGCGCTGAACGCGGCCATGACCAGCACGCTCGATCAGGCGCTGGACCTGGAAGCCGAACTGCAACAACTGGCCGGAGATCACTGGGAACATGAGGAAGGCGTGACCGCGTTCAAGGCCAAGCGTGCACCGGAATTCGTGCGCTCAGAAACAGAATGAAAGTGGCTGTTGCCGATGTGGGCACCAATTCCAGCCATCTGCTGATTGCCGAGGCCCACGCCGGGGCCAATCAGCAGGGTGATTTCCGGGTGCTGGACGCCCTGAAAGACCGCACCAAATTGGGCGATTGCCTGGACGCCGCCGGAAACATGACGCCGGAAGGAGAAAACCGGCTGGCCTCCGCACTGACCCGCTTCCGGGAACTGGCCGCCGCGGCGGGCGTGAACGAGGTGCGCGTGTATGCCACCAGCGCCCTGCGCGAGGCTCCCAACGGCGCGGAAGTGGCGGCGCGGATTCAGGCCCGCACCGGGGTCTATCCGGCAGTCATCAGCGGCGAGCGGGAAGGCGAACTGACGTATCTGGGCGTGGCCCACAGCGTGGAACTGGGGCCAGACAACGTGCTGCTGGACCTGGGCGGCGGCAGCCTGGAGTTTGCGCGGGGCGGCCCCGATCAGGCCGCCGACATCCTGAGCCTGCCCCTCGGCAGCATCCGGATGACGCGGGCGCACCTGCCCACCGAAACACGGGGGTCAGGCAACCGCGCCGCCGTCAAAGCGGTGCAGGATGCCGTGCGGCACGCACTGGCCCCCCATGCTGCCCGTTTCCGGATTCATTCCGGCACCCGCGTCATCCTGTCGAGTGGTACTGCGGAAGCCGCCGCCGCTGTTCTGTCGGGCCGGGAAGGAAGCATCAACGGGGTGGGCTTTTCGTTGGCCGATCTGGCCGGACTGCTGGAGCGGGTGCGCCGGATGTCCCCCGCAGCACGCGCCAAACTGCCAGGGTTGGACAAACGCGCTGATACCATCGTGGCGGGGCTGGCGGTGCTGCACGCCGCGCTGGAATTGCTGGGGGCCGAAACCGTGACTGTCAGTGAGGGAGCCCTGCGCGAGGGCATGCTGATCGAGGAACTCTCGCGCTTCCAGAGCTTTTCCTCTGGCCTGAGCGCCCGCCAACGCAGCGTGCTGGCCACCGCCGAACGCTTTGGCGCGAATCTGGGCCACTCGCAGCAGGTGGCTGCCCTCTCCCGCGCCCTGATGGACGGCCTGATTGGGGCGGGCGTGCCCTTTCCGGAAGAAGCCCGCAGCCTGCTGACTGCCGCCGCCGCGCTGCACGAAACCGGGCAGATCGTGGCCCAGAGCAGTCATCACAAACACAGCGCCTACCTGATCCGGCACGCCGAGTTGCGGGGCTTTGGCCCACACGACATAGAACGGATCGCGCAGGTGGCCCGCTACCACCGCAAAAGCCTGCCCAAGCCGTCGCACGCCGACTTTATGGCCCTGCCCGCCGTAGACCGTGCCCTCGTATCGCGCCTGTCGGCCATCTTGCGCGTTGCAGACGGCCTGGACCGCTCGCACGCAGGCCAGACCCAGATTCACAGCCTCAGGCGTACAGCCCTGACTGGGTCCGGTGCAGGCTGGACAGTACAGATCAGCGGGGCCACGCCGCTGGATCTGGCAGGCGCACGCGACAAGGCCGATCTGTGGACGCGGGAGTTTGGAGGGCTGGAATTCAAGCTCACACCAACCGAAACAGCCTGAGCGGAAGCCACAAAAAACAACTCCCAACCAGCGGGAGTTGTTCGCGGCCTCTCAGCTGCAGTGGGTGGAGGTGTCTTAGGCGGTCGTCTGAGGCATAGGCTCGGGGCTGCCGCCCAGGCGGGCCACGGCGTCGCGGACGACATCGCCCGTGATCAGTTCCTGCGTCAGCAGGGCCTCGGCGACTTCGTGCATGGCTGCCGCGTACTCGGTCACCATCTGGCGGGCGCGTTCGTAGGCGCGGTTCAGGATGCGCTTCACGTCTTCGTCTACCAGTTGGCTGGTGTGCTCGCTGAAGGCTTTGGGGCGGCCCATATCTTCACCGAGGAACACAGGGCCGCTGTCGGTGGAGAGCGCCATGTTCTTGAAGTTCTCGCCCATGCCCCATTCCAGCACCATCTTGCGGGCGATATTCGTGGCCTTGCGGAAATCGTCGGCGGCTCCGCTGGTCACGTTGCCCATGAAGACTTCTTCGGCGGCGCGGCCACCCAGCGCCACAACCAGCTGGTTTTCCAGGCGTTCCTTGCTCATCAGCACCTGCTCTTCGGGCAGGTAGAACGCGGCACCCAGTGCCCGGCCACGCGGAATGATACTGACTTTCTGAAGCTTGTCGGAACCGGGGATCACGGCGGAGGTGACGGCGTGTCCAGCCTCGTGGTAGGCAATCGCCTTGCGCTCTTCGGGGCTGACGGTCAACGAGCCGTTCTCCAGGCCCAGCGTGATCTTGTCGAGCGCCCGGTAAAAGTCGCTCATATCGATCTGGGTCTTGCTGAGGCGGGCGGCTTCCAGTGCAGCCTCGTTGGTCACGTTCTTCAGGTCCGCGCCGCTGAAGTAGGGCGTGCTCTTGGCAATCTCAGGCACATCCACGCCGGGAGCCATCGGCTTGTTGCGGAGGTGCACTTTCAGGATGGCCTCGCGCTCTTTGAGGGTCGGCAGGTCAATGGTCACCTGACGGTCAAAGCGTCCGGGGCGCAGCAGCGCCGAGTCCAGAACGTCGGGACGGTTGGTGGCCCCCAGCACGATCACATTGCTGGTCTTGTCGAAGCCGTCCATCTCCGAAAGGATCTGGTTCAGCGTCTGCTCGCGCTCGTCGTGGCCGCCGCCGATGCCTGCACCGCGCTTGCGGCCAATCGAGTCGATTTCATCGATGAACATGATGGCGGGCGCACTCTTGCGGGCATCTTCAAACAGCGTGCGAACACGGCTGGCCCCCACCCCCACGAACATTTCCATGAACTCGGAGGCGCTGACGCTGAAGAACGGCACATCGGCTTCTCCGGCGATGGCGCGGGCCAGCAGCGTTTTACCCGTTCCGGGAGGGCCGACCAGCAGCACACCCTTGGGAATTTCTGCGCCGATCTGGTGGTACTTGCCGGGATTCTTGAGGAAGTCCACGACTTCGATCAGCTCGCGCTTGGCTTCCTCGTGTCCGGCTACATCGGTAAATTTGGTCTGCACACGGTTTTCTTTGCCGTACTTCTTGGCCTTGCTCTGACCGAACTGCATGACGCCGCTCTGCCCGCCCTGAGCACGCATGAAGAAGAAATACATCATGCCGAACAGCAGCAAGATAGGCAGCAGGCTGAGGATGATGTTCAGCCACTGACTGGGCGCATCAAAGCGGTAATTGACGTTCTTGGCTTCAAGTTCGTTGATGAGGCCGCTGTCGGGCGTGGCCAAGCTGCCGGGCAGACGGACCGTGAAGGCGCTGATTTCACGAGGTTGTGGGCCTTGCGGCGTAATGACGTTGACTTGAGTGGGCTCGGTGAGAGTGACTGTCCCGGTGCTTTCCCGAACCACCAGATTTTTAATGGTGCCCCGATCCAGCTGGGCCTTAAATTCGTTGTAATTGACCGTAGCACGCCCGCTGAGAGGTGCCTGAGAGAACATCAGGAACAGCGCCAGAACGAACAGAACGATCAGCCAGGGATTCAACCGCTTCAAGAGAAATCCTCCAGAAATAGAGAGTGCGAGGGGCGAAAATAGGCGGGTGAAGCCGACGGATGCTCCATGAAGTTGAGTGTACCAGACTCAAGATGTGTGGGTGTAGGCAGCATCACACGTTGGCTTGAGCAAGTGCTAAGGGGCGGGGCACCAGGCGCTGGGATCAGAGTGGGTGGACGGTGGGAAGGGCGCAGGTGAGCAGAACAAGCAGGGTTCTGGGCTTTGGAACTGACCACCCTCAGGGATTCATTTCATGTCGCCACGACAGCTTTTGCCTTTTCCACTTACCGGTGACCCTTCACCACTCACCCTTTCTCCCTTCCGCGCTATTCTGGCGAATAATGATTGAGGTCGCCACCACCTGGCAGCAGGCTTGCACGGCTCTCGCAGGGGGCGATTACGACACGGCATTTAACGTGCTGGACAGCGCCATGCGGGAAGCAGGAAAGCACGAACGGGCGCGGATCGCCCTGTATGTCGCCAGTGTCCACGCCCTGTACGGAGATACTTCGACCAACGAGGTGGCTCTGGCCCTGCGGGAAGCCCGCATGCTGGACGCTGCCATCCAGACTGACCCGCTGTATCTGGCGCTGATGGCCGAGCTGGACGCCCGGCTGCGTGAGGGCGAGGCCACGCCGCCCCCGACTGGTGTGCGTGAGGCGGCCGATGCCCTGGCCCGTTTTCATGCCATGTGCGCCCTGGCCCTGGCCGAAAAACCTCAGGAGGCGCTGGATGTCCACCTGCCCAGCCCCGAACTGCCGGAGCATCTGCGCTGGCGCCTGCGCTCCTGGCAGGCCGACAGTCAGGAGCAACTGGGCCACACCACCGACGCCATTCACCTGTACGGCGAGGCCGCGCACCTGACCAGCGGCCTGAACCGCGCCATCATGTTGCAGGAGCAGGCCGCGCTGATGCTGGGCGTGGGCCAGACGGCGGAAGCCAACGCTGCCCTCGATCAGGCCCGCGCCCTGTACACCGGGCAGGAACCCGACGAGGGGCTGAATCTGGCCACTTGGTACTACCTGCGGGCACAGGCCATGCTGAATCTGGAGCAACCCGAGGCCGCCCACGAGGCTATCAAGGAGGCGGCCCGGCTGGAGCGCGAACACGGTGACCCCAGCTACGGCGTGGCGCTGGTGCGCGGCCAGATTCTGACCCATATGGGATTGCAGGAGCAGGCCATCGCCGCCTTCGAGGAAGCCCTGAAACTGGCCACCGAACCCGACCGCCCCTACGCCAACCATGAACTCGGGGTGGCCCTGCTGGATCTCGACCGTCCGGTAGATGCCCGCGAGCGCCTGGAAGCCGTGCTGCAAGACCCCGAATACCCCTATCTACCTGAGGTGCTGGCCGATCTGGCCGAATGCGATTACCGCTTGGGCCGCCTTCAGGAAGCGCAGCAGACTGCTGAGCAGGCTCTGGCACAGGGCGCTGTGGTTCCGGCCAGCCTGGTGCTGGGCAGCGTGGCGCTGGATTACTACCACCTTGACGACGCGCTGGAGCACTACGAGCGCGTGGTGCGGGAGGCCGCCCCCGACAGCCGCGACTGGGTCACGGGGCACCAGATGGCCGCCGACGTGATGGCCCAGCAGGGCTTTTTGAACCCGGCGGCGGCCTATGCCCATGCCCAGCAGGCCCTGGCCCACACCCCCGAGAGTGACGACTGGCACGTGACCCTGCGCGACCACCTGCGAAAAGCAGAGGCCCTGATGGGCAGCGGCGGACGCACGCTCAACTGAACTCAGCCACGCTGCTGTTGAGAATCCAGAGTGGATTCTTTAAATAACTCTCCAGCAGTTTAGTTTCCAAAATTTTCTTTTTTTGCAGCCAAAATGTAAGGCGGGAGTCAGGGAAAAGGGTGTGAACTGCACCTCTGCGTCATCCCCTCACGGTTGCCCATCCCCGAGCTGGCCACACAGAACCATCCCGAACTGGCCCTGTGCTGGTTGCCCCTCTGCTGGCCGCTGCCCTGCTGCTGGCTGCCTGTGGAGGTCCAGCCACCCCCGCTGTGGGGGGAACAGGTGGGTCATCCACGGCGCCCACCGCACCCGCCAGCCTCAAAGTGAGTGCAGATCAGGCCCTGGCGCTGATTGGAACCACCCCCGCCCAGACCACTCTGCGGGTGTCGGCTACAGGACCACTGACGGTGACTATAGATCAGGCCGCCCCAGGGCTGACCGTTACCACAGGCAGTCCTCAGTTGGCTGGCACAGAAAAGCTCATCTCACTTCAGGCAGAAGGCCAGATCAGCAGTGGGCGCACGGCAGGCGTCACCCTGACGGTCACGGCGGGGGGCAAAAGCACCACGCTGACTGTGCCTGTGCTGGCCTTTGCCGCACATCCCATTCTGGTGGGCACGGGCAATCCGTATGAAACCAGCGGCATAACGTTTGAAGCGGGCGGAAGCCTGCTGTTGCGGGCCCCAGTCAGCGCGGGCGAAGAAGGCCGCCACCATCTGGTGCGCTTTGACCCCGCGCAACACACCTTTACGCTCCTGGGCTTTGGGCTGGGAGGCTTCGAAACCATCACCAGCCAAGCCGCCGCGCCTGACGGGCGGCTGTGGGTCACGGTACGGAGCGCCCTCAGTGACGGCAGCGTGCTCGTTTCGCGGGACAGTGCGGGCAACGTGAAGCGCTACGCCGTGGGGGCCACCGCCGATACCATCAACAGCGTGACGCCCACCAGTGACCGGGTCTGGTTTACCCAGTACACGCGCGACCGGGTGGCGGCGTTCAATCCAGCCAGCGGTGAAGTGACCTCTTATGCAGTCGAGGAGAACGCCGAAGACCTGACGCTGGGGGCAGGCGGGCAGCTGTACTACACCCGCTTTTATGCCGACCCAGCTGTAATCGGGCTTGATCCTGACACAGGCAAGACCACCGTGTTCAAGGTAGGCATTCCCGGCAAGAGCTTGCCGGAGGCCCTCACTGCCGCCCCCGACGGCACCCTGTGGCTGATTGAGGCACGGACAGGCACAGTCTGGAACCTCGACCCCCGGACGGGCCTGCAAACCCAGTTGACGTTGCCCGCTGGCGCACGTCCCAGCGAACTGGCGGTGGCCCCCGACGGCACGCTGTGGGTAGGTGACCCCACACAGGCCCGCCTGTACCGTGCCCAACCCGGCGGGGCCAGCACTCTGACTGTGCCCTCACTGACCAACAACGGCAAGGCAGCCGGGCCCCACGCTCTCGCCGTCGGCCCGGATGGCCGCGTATGGTATGAGGCCGCAGGACAGTTGGTGGCACTGGAGTAAGAACAGCGGCAGGCTCTATCCCATCAAAACACGCCCCCAGTCCGAGCAGGCTGGGGGCGTGTTGGATGGACTGGACTTACAGGGCGAGAATGGCGCTGAAGTCGCCGTTGAGGCCCATGGGGAAGAAACCGCCCTTGGTGGCGTTGGCAGCCAAGAAGACAATGTTGGCGACCTGACGAGGCGTGCGGCTATAGGCGATGGAGTTCTCGTCGGCCAGCACGATGTTGGCGGCGCCGCTGGGCAGGCCGTCGGTGGTGATGCCCTGATCGAGATCGGCGCTGCCGTCTGCACCATCACGCAGGTCGCTGATCGCCTTGACGATCTGGGCCACGGTCAGGTTGTAGGGAGTCACGACGTCTTTCTGGGCGTACAACTGGGTCCGGATCGAACCGGCGTGGTAGGCCTCAACCGCCAGGATTCCAGCGGCGTTCTCCAGGTTGCCGCCTGCCTTGTCGTCGACCAGCAAACGGGCGGCACCCTTGTAGGCGCTGACGCCCACATCTTCAAAGATGAACGCGCCGTGCAGGAACAGGAGTTCGTTGGCGAAGGGGTTGAAGTCCGTGATGGCGTTGTTGGATGCAGCGCGGCCAGCGGCAACGAATGCGGGGCCCAGGTCGATCTGGGGCTGGGCGACAGCGGCTGCACCCAGAACTGCGCGAATAACCTTCACGTGGGCTTTCTCGTCGTTGGCGGTCTCGGTGGCGTAGGCGCGGCCATTGGCCGACAGGCCAGCGATACCCACACCGTTGAAGGCGGCGGCCTGGAAGGCGGTGGGCAACGTGACTTTCTTGCTGTCTCCGCCCACGGCATCCAGTTCGCCCAGGCGGCCCACGGCAGCAAGGTAGAACGCGGCTTCGAGGTACTCAAGGTTCAGCGCGAAGTTGAAGATGGTGGCGTCGAGGTTGGGCTTGCTGGGGGTGGTGGCGATCACGGGGGCGCATCCGGCGATCAATGCGCCTGCGCCCATCAGGCCAGCGGCTCCGAGGAATTGGCGGCGGCTGTTGGCGGGCTTGCTGGTGTCGTTGCTCATGGTGAATCCTCCGGGCACAGATGAATGGGGGCAAGGGCGGGGCAGCAGACGCAGGCAGCCAAAGGACGGGGCAACCCGCAAACAGCAGCGGAATAAATGTGGTGAAGCGTCCCTTTGACCTGCTTGTATGCGCCCGCCTGCAGATTGGATCACCGGCCCGCAGTGCATTAACGGGGCATGAAGTTGTAAATAAATTCACTTCTCTGAGGTTGAACCGCAACTTTTTGTGTGATACAGGCTCAATAGACGGAGCGCCCTCGGGTGAAGCCGAACTCTGGGACATAGAAAAAGGGAAGCAGGGCCACTGCGCCCGCTTCCCCTCTGATCCGAATTGTCTTGCCTGGATTATTGCCTGTTGAACCTTACTTGACGAGGCCCAGCTTGCGGACTTCGTCGCGCTCTTCGGTCAATTCCTGTGCGGTGGCGTCCATCTTGCCCCGGCTGAACTCGCTGATTTCCAGGCCCTGCACGATTTCGTACTGGCCGTTGTTGCAGGTCACGGGGAAGCCGTAGATCAGGCCCCCCGGAATCCCGTAGCTGCCGTCGCTGGGAATGCCCATGCTGACCCACTGGCCCTCGGCGGTGCCCAGCGCCCAGTCGCGCATATGGTCGATGGCGGCGCTGGCGGCACTGGCCGCGCTGCTGAGG
>JAQBPF010000214.1 GCA_028287665.1 Deinococcus sp.
TGGCCTCGTAGCCGTCCTGCCAGGACACGGGCGGGGAGGCGTACCCCCCCCACCGCCTCCAGGAAGGCAGTCAGCATCGCCTGATTCGGGTCGGCACCAAACCCATGCCACTGCACCGGGCGGGTGACGTCAGGAGAGAAAACGGTCAGGTGCTCGGCAAAGGCATCGATGACCATCAGGCGGTCCGTTCCGATCACGTCCAGCTTCAGGTGGCCCCATCTGGGGTACGTGGCTGGGCGGCTCCAGCTGCAGTCGATGCTCGCCTGGACTCCGTTCGTCAAGGTCAGGAGGACGATTCCCGCAGTGTCGAGCGGCACGCCGCCGGGTCCTGCGCCGCCCGTCCACTGCAGCGCCGCGTACACTTCGGCCACTTCGCAGGCAAAACACCACCGGAGCAGGTCCGCCAGGTGAACCACATGATCCATGACCGCGCCGCCCCCCGACAGCGCCGGATCAGCGAACCACGCCCGGTGCACGGAGGGATTCTCGCTGTGGTTGACCCCGTTGACACCCAGAATGCGGCCCAACTGTCCGCTCTGCACCGCCTCACGCAGCGCGGTGCACGAAGGGTCAAACCGCATGGGAAAAGCAGTCATAAAGGTCACGCCGTGCTGCGCACAGACGTCGCGCATGGCCTCGGCATCTTCAAGGGTCAGGGCAATGGGTTTTTCACACAGGACGTGAACGCCTGCTCTGGCGCTGAGTTCCACGAATTCGCGGTGCCTTGACGTTTCTGAACAGATGATGACGGCGTCCAGCCCCTGTGAAAGCAGTTCCTGCGGCGTGGAGAAAAGCCGCAGGGCGTACCGCTGTGCGTAGCTTTGAGCGTGAACGCTGTCATCCCAGAAGCCCACCAGTTCTGCGCCGGGCAGGCGGCGCAGCAGGGCCTGGTACTGCTCGGCGTGCACGTGAGCAAAGCTCAGGATCCCGATTCTCATTTCACTGCCTCCAGGGTCACGGCCCGGCCACTGCGCGCCGATTCGCGCACGGCCAGCGCGACGCGCAGCGCCCCGAGGGCTTCTTCGGAGGTGACCTCAAAGGGCGCGTTGTGCTGCAGCGCGTCCAACACCTGTTTGAGCTGCAAGACAAAGGGGTCAGCGGCACTCGGGACCGCTGGGAGGCTCACTTCTGAGGCGGCGTGCTGCGCCGGGCCGCCCCAGGTCCGGATGGGCGGCGCGGCATCGGAGCTCCATTCGATCAGCCCGGACGACCCCGCCAGGTCGATCGCCGTGCGGAACAGCCCGTCCGGATACGCCCAGCCCGCCTCGATCAAGCTGAGTGCACCGGAGACGTGCGTGAGGGCCGCCTGGGCGTACTGCCGCGGGCCGACCTGGGTGGTCTGGGCATAGACCTGGGTCACGTCGCCCGCAAGCCACAGGGCGTAGTCGATGTCGTGCAGCATCAGGTCGAGAATCATCCCGCCCGACTTGGTTTCGTCGGCGAACCAGGAGGTGCCGCCGTAGGGGGGCGAGGAGACGCGCCGGAGCCGGAGCACCCGCGGCGTGCCGATTCGGCCGGCCTGAACGAGGTCACGCGCGGAACGGTACTGCGGAAAGAAGCGCACGACCATCGCAACGAACAGGCGCACGCCCGCCGCCTCGCACGCTTGGACCATGGCGGCCGCGTCCTCGTTGCTGAGCGCGAGAGGCTTTTCGCAGACGACGTGCCGTCCGGCCCGGGCCGCCGCCTCGACCGTTTCCCGGTGAAGGTAGGTGGGCAGGCAGACGTCCACGACCGTCACGTCGGCCAGGAGGGTGGCGAGATCAGGATAGGTGACCGCTCCATGTTCCGCTGCGAGTTGGGCCGCCCGCTCGGCATCGCGGCTGTACACGCCGAATTCGACCCCAAGGGCGTGCCAGGCCCGGGCGTGCACCTGGCCCATGCTGCCCGAGCCGATTATGCCGACGCGCATGCCTGCTCCTTCACTTGATGGCCCCTTCGGTGAGGCCGCTGATCAACTGACGGGAGAACAGGACGTACAGCACCACGGCGGGCAAGATGGCCAGGGTCAGGGCCGCCAGAACAGCGCTGTAGTCGTTGACGTACTGCCCCAGGAACACCGAAGCGCCCAGCACGATGGTCTTGGTGCCTTCCCCGGGCGCCAGAATCAGTGGAAACCACAGGTCGTTCCACACGGGAATAAGGGAGATGGCCATCACGGCGCCGACCGCCGGACGGATGAGGGGCAGCGTCAGGGCGTAGATCCGGTATTCGCTGGCCCCGTCCAGACGGGCGGCTTCTTTGAGGTCTTTGGGCAGCTGGCGCATGAACGCGGTCAGCACGAACACCGCCAGCGGAAGCCCCTGAGCGGTGTAGACGAAGATCAGCGCCCACAGGGTATTCACGAGGTGCAGGTTGACGGCCAGGCTGAGAATCCCGATCGTTCCCAGACGGATCGGCACCATGATGCCCAGTGACAGGTACAGGGCCACCAGGGGACTGAGCCGGAACCGGTACTCCGCAATGGCAAATGCAGCCATCGAGCCGGTGATCAGGATCAGGGCCAGCGACGCCACCGTCACGGTGAGACTGTTGATCACGTACCCCCCGAAATTCGATCCTTCAAACAGGGTCTTGTACCCGTCCAGGGTGAAGGTCTCGGCGTTCGGAAGGGCAAACGGCGCACTGAAGATCGAGAGCTGATCTTTAAAGGAATTGATGATCATCAGCACGATGGGAAACAGCGCCAACGCACAGTAGAGAATCAGAAAGGTGTGGCTGGCCAGCAGCGGCAGCCAGGTCGGGCGCCCCAGGCTGCGCCGTTCTGCCGGGGCGACGGCGCGACGATGTGACAAGGTGAACTCCTCCAGCAGACAAGAACATCAAAGCGGGCGCGTGATGGGCGGAAAGGGAGGGGCGGGAACCCGCTGCACCCGCTGGCCAGCGAAATGAACGGTTCCCGCCCCGCAGAGCGGCCCCTCAATACTGCACGTCCTGCAATCGGCGTTGCCACAGGCCGAAGATCAGCACGCCCACCAGGATGATCAGGAGCATGACGCCCGCGACCGCTGAGCCCATGAAAGGATCACCGGGTTGCAACTGATAGCCGAAGAAGGTGCGGTAGAAGAAGGTGCCCAGGATGTCGGAGGCGAAATTCGGGCCTGCCAGGGCCCCCTGCGTCGCGTAGACCAGGTCGAAGGTATTGAAGTTTCCGACGAAGGTCAGCACCGCCACGATGCCGACCGTGGGCAGGATCAGCGGAAACTGAATGCGCCAGAAGATGGTCCAGGCCCCCGCACCGTCCATGCGGGCCGCTTCGAACAGTTCGGTGGGAACGCGCAGCAGCGCCGCTGTGAACAGCATCATGGGGATGCCGATGTTCTGCCACACCGAGATCAGGGCCAGGGTCACCAGAGAGGTGCTTTCAAGCCCCAACCACGGCTGGTACAGCCCTTCGAGGTGGATGGCCCGCAGCAGGCCCGGCGCAATGCCCCAGGAGGGGTTGAGAATCAGCTTCCAGAGGAACCCGATGATGACGACAGACAGAATGGTGGGCGTGAAGATGATCGCGCGGTAGACGGCTGTTCCGGCCAGCTTGCGGGTCAGCAGGGCGGCCAGCAGCAAGCCGATGGGGTTTTGCAGCACCATGTGAACCAGGAAGAAAATGACGTTGTTCTTGACGGCGTTCCACAGGGGGCCAGCGAACTCCGGAGCGGTGAACAGCCGGACGTAATTGGCCAATCCCACGAACACTGGGCTGTCCGCCGCCGACTTGTTGTTCAGCGACATCCACAGGGAAGTCAGCAGCGGATAGATCATGAAGAGCGTGTAGATGGCGACGGCGGGCAGCAAGAACACCACAATATGGGTGGGAAACCGCCTCTTCATGGCCTGACGCGGGGGGTGGGCCGGAGGAAGCCGCTCACCCGTTACTTGCCTTTTTGCGGCGCGTACCAGGACGCCAGATTTTTCTGCACGAAGTCCGCGGCCTGTTTCGGGGTCATCTTCCCGTTGAGCAGCTGAGAGGAGGCGTTCCAGAGATCATTTTCGTTGTTGGGATTGGCATTGCGAGACAGCAGCTGATACGAGGAGCGGAACGAAGCGCTGCAGGTTTTGCGCCAGTCCAGGAATTGCTGCGCCACGGGGTCGTTGACCTTGTAACTGACGTTCGCCAGCGGATAGAAGCCTGGAAGGGCGTTGGCATACAGCCGCGCAAAATCAGGTCCGGCCATCCAGCTCAGGAAGGTTTTGGCCGCCGCCTGGTTCTTGCTGGCGGCGTTCAGACCAAAACCGATGTCGGGATGATCGTCAATCACGCACTTCTGTCCTGACGTGAAGGTGTACGGGGCAAACGCGCCCAGATCCAGTTTGGGATTCATGGTGCGGAAGGTCGCGATATCCCAGGAGCCCGCCGGGTAGATCGCGCCTCGCCCCTGGGCAAACGTGTTCTGTGCGTCCGGGTAGGCCAGGGCCTGATAGCCAGTCTGCAGGTAAGGCTTCCAGCGTCCCAGGGCCTCAAAAGCCTGCAGGAAGCCCCCTTTGTTGTACTGGGCGGTTCCTTTGATCAGCCCCAGACGGCCTTTCTCACCGCCCCACAGGGTGGGTCCAATGTTCTGGTAGCCCATGGTGGCCGACTCCCACTGGTCTTTGGTCCCCATGACCAGGGGAACGAACTTTTTCCCTGCCTTGAACTTCTCGAGAACCGCCAGAAATTCCTTTTCCGTTTTGGGAACGCTGACGCCCGCTTCCTTGAAGGCCGCCTTGTTGTAGAGGAAGCCGTGGATCACGGCCGCAGTCGGCACACAGAAGGTGACCTTGCCGTCATCCGTACTCCAGGCCGCTTTGGCCACCGCACTGAAGTTTTTCATCCCGGCCAAGTCATTCAGGGAGGTGAGGTACTTGGCCTTGTACAGCGACAGGCTGGCGTCGAACGGGCGGCAGGCCAGGATGTCCCCGGCGGTCCCGCCCTTGAGCTTGGCCTCGACCACCGCGTTGTACTCGGTGGGGGCCGCCGGAGAAAACACGACATGGATGGTGGGATGCTGCTTCTCGAAGGC
>JAQBPF010000244.1 GCA_028287665.1 Deinococcus sp.
ATAGTAAGTCTCCGCCGCTTTGTTCATTGTTTAGCCCCGAGCCTCTTGGAGTTGTTACTCCACCGTCACACTCTTGGCGAGGTTGCGGGGCTTATCCACGTCCTTGCCCAGTGCCGTTGCCGTGAAATAGCTCAGCAGTTGCAGAGCGATCACGTTGACAATCGGGCTGACCATTTCGTGGGCGCGGGGCACGTACAGCACATCGTCGGCGTGGACGGCGTTGGCGGTGTCGCCGTCGCTCAGGATGGCAATGACCTTGCCTGCCCGCGCCCGCACTTCCTGAAGGTTGCTGATGGTCTTTTCCAGCAGGAAGCTTTCGGTGGCGATGACCACCACAGGCAGATTCTCGTCGATCAGGGCAATCGGGCCGTGCTTCATCTCGCCCGCCGCGTAGCCTTCGGCATGGATGTAGCTGATTTCTTTCAGCTTCAGCGCACCTTCCAGAGCAGTGGGGGCATTCACGCCGCGCCCCAGGAACAGGTAATCGCGGGCGTGGGCGTATTTCTCGGCCACTTTCTTGATGGCTTCCACGCGCTCTGGGGCCAGGGCCTCTTCCACCAGACGCGGCAGTTCGCGGGCGGCGTGCAGCAGTTCTTTGGCCTGCTCGTCGCTGAGGGTGTTGCGGGCGCGGGCCAGCCACAGCGCCAGCATCAGCATGGCCGACACCTGCGCCGTGTACGCCTTGGTACTCGCCACGCCGATTTCGGGGCCAGCGTGAATGTACAGCGTGTCGTCCAGTTCACGGGTCATGGAGCTGCCCTTGGCATTGATGACGCCGAGGGTTTTCGCGCCGTGTTTCTTGGCTTCACGCAGGGCTTCCAGCGTGTCAATCGTCTCGCCCGACTGAGAGACCACAATCGCCAGAGTGTTCTCGCTGACCAGCGGCGAACGGTAACGGTATTCACTGGCCACGTCCACTTCGACCGGAATCCGCGCCAGTTGCTCGATCAGGTATTCGCCCACCAATCCGGCGTAGTAAGCCGTGCCACACGCAATAATGGAGATGCGCTTGAAGCTGGCCGGATCAAGGTTGATGTCCAGATTCACCTCGCCCGTTTCATCGTGCAGGCGGCCAATCAGGGTGTTGGTCAGGGCGGTGGGCTGCTCGTAGATTTCCTTGAGCATGTAGGTGTCGTAGCCGCCCTTCTCGGCTGCTTCGGCGTCCCAGTCGATGTGCTCGATGTCGCGCACGACAGTGTTTCCAGCCAGATCGGTAATACGGAAGCCGTCGTCGTGCAGCACCACCATGTCGCCGTCGTGCAGGAAGACCATCTTGCGGGTGTAGGGCAGCAATGCGGGCACGTCGGAGGCCAGGAACATCTCGCCCTCACCCACGCCCATGACCAGCGGGCTGACGGTGCGGGCCGCCACGATTTCGCGGTGATCCACGTGCGTGACCACGATGCCGTAAGCGCCGCGGACCTGTCCCAGTGCTGTGCGAACCGCTTCGTACAGGTCGCCGGAATAGGCTTCTTCGATCAGGTGGGCCAGCACTTCGCTGTCGGTTTCGCTCTTGAAGCTGTGGCCGCGCTCGATCAGGCCTGCTTTCAGGGTCAGGTAGTTTTCAATGATCCCGTTATGAATGATCACGATGCGGCCATCTTCGGTGGCGTGCGGGTGGGCGTTGCTGTCGTTGGGCAGGCCGTGGGTGGCCCAGCGCGTGTGGCCGATGCCCAGCGTGCCTTCCAGCGGCTTGCCTTCCAGCAGCGTACTCAGGTTGGCGAGTTTGCCCGCCTTCTTCTTCACTTCAATGTGTGTGCCGTTGCGAATAGCCACGCCCGCGCTGTCATAGCCACGGTATTCCAACTTGGCCAGGCCCGAAATAAGAACGTCCTGCGCCTGCCGACTGCCGATATAACCTACGATTCCACACATACGAACCTCATCCCACACAGCGCGAATGGCTGGTGGGGGTGCCTGTTTTGGATTTGATCCTGCTCATGCATGTTGCCGGACCTTATGTCTGCGTTGCCGCAGGGGTTATCGTCCGGGCTTCCCGCACCAACTGGTACGGCGGGTAGGCGCTCATGCTCGCCTGAGGGCATCCGCAGAATGCTCGCTGACCCTCACCTCGTTTCCCCATTCGCCCAGTGTTCTCATCAGAAGTCTGGACGGTGGGGCCTTGCGCTGCCCTGTTTGTGTTGCGTGTAGACCCGGCACCACAGGTCTGCCCGGCAGTGTATCACTCCCGCCTGAGCAAAGAGAGCAAGATACTCATAGGTGCGTATGGATGGGGGTAGACGGCTGAGCCGCCCCTGCTGACTAACGCTTGGCTAAAGTTCAGCCGGGACAGCCTGCCATGCCTGCTCGGGGGCCGCCTGATAGGATGGCGGCACGGCAGGCGGCCCAGCGTGGTGTCTCCAGAATTCGGGGAAGTCCCACCGCCGGGTAAGTCCGCAGCACGGGCGCTTATGGCGCAGTTGTTCAGCACCAGTTGTCAGCAGATCGTTTCCGCACCCATACTCCAGCTTCACCCCCTATTTCAGAGGACCCCCCATGCCGACGTACCTGTACAAAAATACCCTGACCGGAGAGGTCTACGAACTGCGCCAGAGTATGCGCGACGAAGCCTATACCACCCACCCCGAAACCGGCGTAGCCGTCAAGCGTATTCTGGCGCGGCCCAGCATTGCCTTCAAAGGCAGCGGCTTTTATGTCAACGATTCCCGGCCCTCCTCGGGCGGTGATTCGGGCGGCGCATCTGCCAGCAGCAGCAGTTCTTCCGACAGCAGTTCGGGGGGCAGCAAGGGCAAGAGCGGCGGCGAATGACCCCCGGCACGTCCCGGCCCGTGGAGGCGGCAGAGCTTCAGAGGCCAGCGGAGGCTGGGGCCAGTTCCGCACAGACTCAGGCACAGACCCCGCTGGGACAGGCTCAGGCGGCACGGCCCAGGCGTCCGCTGGCCTCTGTGCTGGGGTTGGCCCTGCTGCTCTCGGCAGCGTTGGCAGGCGCGTATGTGACGGGCCGGGTCACAGCCCAGCGTGCCCTGGTCACGCCCGATGAAATCAATACCGTAGAAGTGGCGCAGAAATCCATTCAGGCCGTTGTACGCGTGGATTCGCGGCTCCGTAAGGAATTTCTGCAACCGGGCGACGATCCGATCGAAGTGGGCACCGGATTCTTCTACAAAAAAGACCTGATCGTGACCAACTACCACGTGATTCAGTATCAGGAATCCGTGAGTGTGACGCTCTCGAATGGGCGGCGCGTCAACGCCAAAATTGAGGGTGTGGACCCCGGCATCGATATTGCCATCCTGCGGGTCACGGGCATCACAGCTCCCAAAACACTGAGCTTCGGCCAGAGCGCCCGCCTAATTCCCGGCCAGAAGCTGATCAGCATCGGGACGCCGCTCCGCATCCAGAACTTTGTCGGCGCGGGCATCTTCAGCGTGATGGTCAGCCCGCGTGACGTTCCCCGCAACGACAATCTGGGATCGGAGATCGGGCAGTACATCACGACCACCACCAGCATCCAGCCGGGCAACAGCGGCGGCCCCCTGCTGGATTCTCGCGGCGCAGTGGTGGGGGTGGCTGACCTGAATGCCGCGCCCAGCGGCCTGATTCCCGGCACCATCGGCATTGCCATTCCCGGTGATCTGGTCAAGCAGAGCCTGGATGACCTGGAAAAAATCGGCGTACCCCAGCGCGGCACCCTGGGCGTGACGTTGGTGGACCTGGACACCCTCGACCCGGCCCTCCGCAGCCTGGCAGGCCTGAACAGCAGCGAAGGCGCCCTGGTGGACGAGGTGCCCGCCGGAACTGCCGGAGCGCGGGCCGCCCTGCGTGGTTCCCTCCGCAACAGCAAAAGCCAGCTTCTGGCTCCCCTTGGAGACATCATCGTGGCGGTGGACGGCCAGCGGGTGCAAAACTCCTTCGACGTGATCCGCATCGTGGCGGCCAAACGCCCCGGCCAAACAGTGACTCTGCGGCTGTGGCGCAACAAAAAGAGCGTGGACGTGAAAGTGATGCTGCTGAGGCGCACGTTGCAATAACAATAACAGCGGTGAGCGGGCTGGGATGAGCAGGCTGGGGTGAGGAGGGAGTGGGAAAGGCGCATGGAGGCCGATCTCCACAACGTTCTCTGGACTGCGGTCTTTGCCGAGCCTCTACGTTTGTTACCCGTCACTCTCTTTTCACTGACCACTCACCATTTACGCTTTTCCAATTGGCGCTATCATTCCCCCCGTCATGTACTTGGTCATAGAAGGCCCCATCGGGGTGGGAAAAACCAGCCTCGCGGGGCGGCTGGCTGCCCGTTACGGCGCAGACCTGAATCTGGAAATCGTAGAGGAAAACCCCTTCCTGGCGCGGTTTTACGAGGATCCTGCTGCCTATTCTTTTCAGGTGCAGGTGTTCTTTTTGCTGTCACGCTTCAAGCAGCTCAGCACCCTGTCTCAGCCCGGCCTGTGGAGCGGCAACGTGGTCAGCGACTACCTGTTCGCCAAGGATTTTATTTTTGCGGCCATGAACCTCAAAGACGCCGAATTTTCCCTGTACGAAGACCTGTATTCGCACCTGTCGCCGCGCCTGCCCACGCCCGATCTGGTGGTGTACCTGCGGGCCGATACCGACCTGCTGCTGCGGCGCATAGAGCAGCGTGGGCGGCCCTTCGAGCGTGATATGCAGGCCGCCTATCTGGCCGACCTGACCGGCCGCTACGACGAATATTTCCGCACCTATCCCCACGCCTTGCTGACCGTGGACGCCAGCGGCTACGACTTTGTGGGCAACGAGGCCGACGAGCAGGCCATCGTGGAGCGGATAGAGGCGGCGCTGGCAGCGGCGAGCGCGGCAGACTGATGAGGGACAGTGAGTGGAGAGTGGTCAGTAGTCAGTGGGAAAAGCGGAGAAGAATCGTTGGTTGTGGCGGCACTTCACCCACTCCCCACTTACCACTGACCACTCACACGCGGCGGATTCGCTAGATGTACGTCGCCGTTTCAGGCAACATCGGCAGCGGCAAAAGCACCCTCACCCGGATGCTGGCCGACCGCTACGGCCTCCGCCCCGTCTATGAGCCGTACACCGACAACCCGTATCTGGAAGACTTTTACCGCGATATGCGGCGTTATTCCTTCCATTCTCAGGTCTATTTTCTGAGCCGCCGCCTGGAGCAGCACCTGAATCTGGTCACGGGGGCGCGGTACGTTATTCAGGACCGCACCGTGTTCGAGGACGCCAACATTTTTGCCCGCAACCTGTACGAATCGGGCCAGATGGAAGACCGCGACTGGGCCACCTACCGGGGGCTGTATGAGGGGATTTTGCCCGCGCTGCGCCTGCCCGACCTCCTCATTCACATAGACGCCAGTCTGCCCACCTTGCAAAGCCGCATTGCCCAGCGGGGCCGCAGCTACGAGCAGACGATTCCCGAAGCGTA
>JAQBPF010000277.1 GCA_028287665.1 Deinococcus sp.
TTCTGCTAGAATGATGGCAGGAGGCCTTATGGCAAGCCGAAGCTCTTCCCGTGTTCATACGCTTATTCATAGCGTTCTTGAAGAACGTGCCGCCCGTGGCATGGGCAGCGATTTGCCCGAAACCAAGGTCACGCTGCGCCTGAATGCCGCCGACGCCTTCTGGCTCTCACAGCTGGCTGACTTGATGGATGCCAGCCGCACCCGCGCCGCCGCGCAACTGCTCTCGGCGGCCATCCGCGACGCGGCCCAGGCGGCCAAATTGCCCACCGAAGGAGACACTTTCCGGGAAGCGCTTCAGACCTTTCTGGAGCAAGAATTCCCCGCTGAACCTCACCCGGACGCCAAATCGTGACTGCTTTCTGAGCGCCATGCCCTGCAAAGGAGACCTCTGAAGGAGACTCCCCGTGAATACCGGACTGATTTTACTGATCGTGGGCGGCTTACTGCTGCTCAGCCTCGTGGCCAGCAAGGTGGGTGGCCGCCTGGGATTGCCGGGCCTGCTGCTGTTTTTGGTCATCGGAATGCTGGCAGGCAGCGACGGCCTGGGCGGTATCGCCTTTGACAACTACGAGGTGACCCAATTTGTGGGCCTGGTGGCGCTGGCCTTCATTCTTTTTACGGGCGGCCTGGAAACCCAGTGGCGCACCACCCGGCCTGTGCTGTGGTCGGGCATTTCGTTGGCCACCCTGGGCGTCGTGATGACCACCGGGATCGTGGGCGCAGCGGCGCACTGGTTGTTTAATCTTCCCTGGTTGGTGGCCTTTTTGCTGGGCGCTATCGTGGCCCCTACAGACGCCAGCGCGGTATTTTCTGTTCTCAAGGAACGGGCGCTGGGACTCAAGGGCAAAATCCGCCCTCTGCTGGAATTTGAATCCGGGATCAACGACCCGACGGCCGTGGTGCTGGTGATCGGCCTGACCGAACTGGCCACACATCCGGAGACCCCGTGGTGGTCGCTTCTGGGAGACTTTGGCCAAGAAATGGTTCTGGGTGGCGTGATCGGCTATGTGTTGGGCCGGGTGTCGGTCCTCCTGATCAACCGAATTCGTCTGCCCCTCGAAGGGCTGTATTCGGTACTGACGGTGGCGGTGGTGGCCCTCACGTACGGCCTGACCACCAGTGTGCACGGCAGTGGTCTGCTGGCCATCTACATCATGGGCGTGGTGCTGGGGAACAGCGAACTGGTTCACAAGCGTTCTCTACGCCATTTCCATGAGGGCCTGACCTACCTGCTGGAAGTGGGGATGTTCTTGCTACTGGGCCTGTTGGTCTTTCCCAAGCAGTTGCCGGAGGTGGCCTTCCCCGCCCTGCTGCTGGCCGCCGTGCTGGTGCTGGTGGCGCGTCCAGTAGCGGTCTACCTGAGCCTGTGTGGCGTCCGGATGCCGCTGGCGCACAAGACGATGGTGGCGTGGGTGGGTCTGCGCGGCGCCGTGCCAGTGGTTCTGGCCACCTTCCCCTTGCTGGCGGGCGTGCCAGGGGCGCAGGTCCTGTTCGATGTGTCTTTCTTTCTGGTCCTGGTCTCTATTCTGGTGCAGGGCACGTCGCTGCCGTTTGTGGCACGCTGGCTGGGCGTCAATGAGCCGCTCAGCGGTCACAGCCCCATGCCTCTGGAATACACGCCGACAGGTGCAGGCCGCAATGATTTTATAGAAATCACCGTGCCGATGGAATCCAGCTTTGTGGGCCGCCGGATCATGGATCTGGGTCTGCCCAGCGAGGCCTTGATCGTGTTGATCTGCCGCAACGAGGAATACCTGATTCCGCACGGCACCACCCGCCTGCACGGGGGCGACGTGCTGCAAATTCTGGCCGCCAAGCCCTTTGCCGAGACGGTTCAGGCCCGGTTGAACGCCCTGCCCTGAGTTTGAGAGCTGTGCTGTGCGGCTGAGTGCGGGCCAAGTCTGATGAGGACTTGGCCCGCATTCTGAACTGCATGATTTTTATAGTTCGGCGCAGCACTGTCAAGCAGATTTGCGCGCGGCCTGCTGGCCTAGTTCTCAGGTAAGACGGTGAAATCTATATCGAAGCCTGGGGTCAGGGTGCCGCTGTCATACGCTTTGGTACAGTCCAGATGCACCTGAAACACCACACTGCCTTTGCTGCCCACTTCATCGTCGATGCCAACCTGAGCCGTAAACCGGGTACAGGTGGCCCCGGTGCCCTGGAGACTGAAGCGCAACTCGCTCCCGGCATGGGTGCCAAAACCGCGGGCGTACTGCTGCCCGTTGAGCGTCAGCGGCCGACCATCTCCGGCCTGCTGTTCGCCGTTGCTGCGATCGATCTCCACCGGCCCCCAACTGTTGCGGGCCGCCAGGATGGGCTCGTAATACAGGTTGTTCTCCCCAGCGGTCAGGCTGAGGGGGGTGAGCGGGTGGGGAGGCGCCGTGTACACCCAGGGGAAGCTCCTCCCGCCCGCGTCCGGGTCTGCCGTCACGGGCGAGGAGGGTTGATTGCAGCCCGTCAGCCACAGACTCAGGGCGCTCCCGAACAGCAAGGAACGGGCAATAACGCGGTGCATCATCGGGGGCCTTTAGCCGCAAAACGGGAGAGGGCGGTCTGCAGCTGTGGGCAGTGTAGGCCCCCAGTGTCTCAAGACTTCTTCATGGGTCATTGATGGAGTTGAGCCAGCGGTCAGACCAGTTCAGCTGCCTGGGCATGGTCGGGAGGTTGGAATTCGGCGGACGAAACACTGTCCTGGTGGCCACGCACCTTCCAGCGAACCCCAAGAGGCTGACCAAGTGATTCCGACTTTGGTCCATGTGCAGCCGGGGTTCAAGTTCTTACCATGGAGAGGTTCCGAGGAGACCCCCATGA
>JAQBPF010000280.1 GCA_028287665.1 Deinococcus sp.
GCGCCCGGTGGTGTTCGTCGGCCCCTACGAGCATCACAGCAATGAAGTCAGTTGGCGCGAAACGTTGGCCGAGGTGGTCGAAGTGCCGCTGTGCGAGCGAGGCAACCTTGATCTGGACGCGCTTGTCACACTGCTCAAGGCTCCAGAGTTTGTGCGGCGGCCCAAAATCGGTTCGTTCAGCGCCGCCAGTAACGTGACGGGCCTGCTGACCGATACCCGCACGGTGGCCCGAATCCTGCATGCGAACGGCGCATTTGCCTGCTTCGACTTCGCGGCCAGTGGCCCCTATGTCCAGATTGATATGAAACCGGGTAAGGCAGACGGCTACGACGCGGTTTTTCTCAGCCCCCACAAGTTCGTGGGTGGCCCCGGCACGCCCGGTTTGCTGTGCTTTCAGGAGCATCTGTACCGCCTGACGGTGCCCAGTACGGCGGGCGGCGGCACGGTGCGCTACGTGAGCCGCACCAAACACGCGTATATAGACGACATCGAGGCCCGTGAGGACGCTGGAACGCCTGCCATTCTGGGCAAAATCCGCACTGCACTGGCCTTTAAGGTCAAGGAAGAACTGGGCGTGAAGGCGTTGACTGCCCGTGAGCACGACTTGTTTGCGCGTGCGATGGCCCGCCTGACGCCCAACAAGCGCGTGCATCTGCTGGGCAATCCCGACTCTCCCCGGCTGGCTTTCCTGTCGTTCCTGATCCGCACCGGGTCGGGCGCGTACCTGCATCCCCGCTTCGTGGTGCGGCTTCTCAACGATCTGTTCGGCATTCAGGCACGCGGCGGGTGCGCCTGTGCGGGGCCATACGGCCATGTACTGCTGGGCATAGACGAGGAACGCAGCGAACGCTACCTGAACTGCATTCTGGGCGATATGGACGGTCTAAAACCCGGCTGGACGCGCCTGAATCTGGCACCCTGGGCCACCGATCTGGAAGTGGACTTTCTGCTGGACGCCATAGAATTCGTGGCCGCGCACGGCGAACGCTTTTTGCCGCTGTACCGCTTCGATTGGGGTTCCGGCGCGTGGACACATGAGGCCGACACAGCCCCGCTGGATCTGTTTGGCGACGCCCGCCCGGAGCGCAGTGGGGGAGACGTGCCCTACGCGGCGTATCTGGCCGAAGCTGCGGCGCGGGTGGCGGCCCTCGCGCCCGATCTGGAGCAGAGAAGTATTCCGGCCCATATTCCGGCGGATCTGGTGTTTTTCGCATACTGAACGAAGTCTGTGGGGGCGGGAAAGGCGTCTAAGGGTCTAAGGAAGGGCAATCGCTTCGCTCACTCACCCCCTCTGCTGGCGCAGCTCTTCGAGTCCCAGCCTCCCCCCTCAAGGGTGAGGAGCCAACAGCCCGCGTTTCCAGCCCTTTTCTTTTACCCTCTCCACTTGTGGGAGAGGGGCGCTCTAAGGGAGCGGGGTGAGGGGGCCACCGGGAAAGCGTTCCTGCCTCTTGCGTCCTAGCCCGTCCAGCACTCCTAGACGCCCCCAATCCCCAACACCGCACGCCTAGAGCTTCAGCCAGTGCGCCCCAACCCCTGCTTGCTCACCGAGGCCCAGCAGAGCGAACTGAAAGCAATTTGCCCAGTTCAGTCTGACCCGTCGTGCAACCCAACCCGCACCCAGCCGTCACTTTTTGCCCACACAGGACGCGGCGGGCCGAATCCGTATAAGATACCTAACGAGCGTTTGCTAGACAGATTCCCACAGCAGAAGGAGGCCAGAGCTTGCGCCTTTTCTCGCCTGCTGTATCCCAACCACACCCCGCATCCGAGGAGGCCCGGTCATGATGACCGCTTCACCATCCATCTCCAATATCCCGCCGCTTTCCAGTCCCATCGAACCCTTTTCGCCCGAGCCGCTGCGCTGGGTGGCCGAAGATGGCCGTCCAGTCCGCGACTTGCCCGCCCGTTACACCCCCGAACTGCTGCGCGAATTGCACCGTGAGATGGTGCGTGCCCGCGAGTTTGACCGCAAACTGGTCACGCTGCTGCGGCAGGGGCGAACCACCTTTTATGCCCAGTCCAGCGGCATGGAGGCCACGCAAGTCGGGCTGGCTCGCTCTATCCGCGTGGGCCACGATTGGGTCTGGCCCTATTACCGCGACCACACGCTGGGATTAGCAATGGGCGTGCCCATGATCGACCTGATCAGCCAGTGCCTCGGCACCAATTCCGACCTGTGCAAGGGCCGCCAGATGCCGCACCACTTCGGGAGTGCCAGCAAGAATTTCGTGTCCATCAGTTCCAGCATCGCTTCGCAGGTGCCGCCCGCAGCGGGCAACGCGATGGCCCAGAAGTATCTCGGCACCGATGAAATTACGCTGTGTACCTTTGGCGACGGCGCGACCAGTGAGGGCGACTGGCACGCGGGCCTGAATATGGCGGGCGCGGCCAAGGCTCCGGCCCTGTTCGTGTGCGAGAACAACCAGTGGGCCATCAGCACCAATTTGGCCGCCCAGACCGCCAGCCCGAACATTCATATCAAGGCCAAAGCCTACGGGATGCCGGGGTTTTATGTCGACGGGAACGATATTGTTGCCGTAATGGAAGTCTGCGGATATGCCGCTGAGTGGGTGCGGGCAGGCAACGGCCCCGCGCTGGTGGAGTGCCTGACCTACCGCGTGGGATCGCACAGCAACGCCGATGCAGACGCCGAAAAGAACTACCGTACCCGCGACGAAGTGAACTCTTGGCTGGCCCGCGACCCGATTGCCCGCGTAGAAGGCCTGTTGGCGCACCTGGGTTACCCCGTAGATGCTGAAGAACGCGCCGACCTGATTTCGGCGGTTCACCGGGCTGTAGACGCTGATGTGCTGAAGGCCGAAGCCACCGGGCAGCCCGACTGGCGCATCATGTTCGAGGACGTGTACGCCGATACGCCGCCCCATCTGCGTGAGCAGGCCGCCTTTGTGCGGGCCGAGCAGGAGGGCCAGAAATGACGGCCACCCAAGACCGCTCTGCCCAGACCGGGCAAGCACAGACGGGTGAAACGCGCATCCTCACCCTTATTCAGGCCGTGACCGAGGCCATGCGCGAGGAACTGGCCCGCGATGACCGCGTGGTGGTCTTTGGTGAAGATGTGGGGGCACGCGGCGGCGTGTTCCTCGCCACTGCCGGACTTCAGGCCGAATTTGGCCCACGCCGGGTGTTCGATACACCCCTGTCGGAAGCCAGTGTGGTGGGCGCGGCGGTGGGCATGGCCGTGCGTGGCCTGCGCCCGATTGCCGAAATTCAGTTTGCCGATTACATGGGGCCGGGCTTCGATCAGATCATCAGTCAGGCGGCCAAAATCCGGTATCGCAGCGGCGGGCAATTTACCGCCCCCCTGATTATTCGCACGCCCAGCGGCGGCGGCGTGAAGGGCGGCCACCACCACAGCCAGAGCCCCGAGAGCTACTTCACCCACACGCCCGGACTGAAAGTGGTGATGCCCAGCACGCCCTACGACGCCAAAGGGCTGCTGAAGGCTGCCATTCGTGGGGAAGATCCCGTGATCTACTTTGAACCCAAGCGCCTGTACCGCGCCGCCAAAGGCGAAGTGCCCAGCCACGATTACATCGTCAAAATTGGCGAGGGTGCGGTGCGGCGGGAAGGCACTGACCTGACGCTGGTGGGCTACGGCGGCGTGATGCCCGATGCGGAGCGGGCCGCAGCAGCTCTGGCCGCAGAGGGCGTCAGCGTGGAAGTGATCGACCTGCGCAGCCTCGTGCCTTGGGATAGAGAACTCGTGCTGAGCAGCGTGCAAAAAACGGGCCGCGCCGTGCTGGTCAGCGAAGCCCCGCGCATCAGCAACTTTATGGGCGAGGTGGCTTACGTCATTCAGGAGCAGGCTTTCGATTCGCTGCTGGCTCCGGTGGGACAGGTGGCGGGCTTCGATACGCCGTATCCGTATGTGCAGGACAAGGTGTATTTGCCGGGGCCGAACCGCATCACGGCGGCCTGCGTGAAGGCGCTGAACTACTAAGCTTCTATGCTGGGGGCCATGAGACCCGATCTTCTGCGCCCCCTTCTCGGCACCATCGGCCTCGCGGTGGGCTTCGGCCTGTATTCGCTGACCGGACGGCTGGCCGAGCCTTGGCAAAGTCTATGCATCGGCGCAATGTTCGTGCTGCTGGGCGTAGCGGCTTGGTTCTACGCGGGCGACGAACGCTGGATCAAGATTCTGGGCGTCATTCTGATGGCTTACGGCCTGCTGCGGGCCTTTTTCTTGCGCTGAACGCACGTGTTTTTGAATGAACACACTCAACCGGGGCCGGGTCTCTTTCCACAACCCACGCCCCACAACCCACAACCGAGGTAACTCATGAAAGAAGTGCTGCTGCCCGAACTCGCTGAAAGCGTCGTCGAAGGCGAAATTCTGAAATGGCTGGTGCAGGAAGGCGACATGATCGCGCTGGAACAGCCCCTCTGCGAAGTCATGACCGACAAAGTGACCGTAGAACTGCCCAGCCCCGTCGCCGGACGCCTGACCAAACGCTTGGCGCAGGAAGGCGACGTGGTGGCCGTTCACGCGGCTATTGCCCTGATCGATGAAAGCGGCGCGGCGAGTGGGGCAGGCCAGCCAGCAGGGGAGAGCGTGGCCCCGATTCAGGCCATTCAGGACAGCGCCCAGAACCCCACAACCACGCCTGAGCATCTGCCCCCGCAGGCGCAGGAAGAACGCTCGATTGTGGAGGCGGGCCATATTCCGGCCAAAGCAGACGACGACACCAGCCTCTTTAAAGCCTTTGCCAGCGACGAAACGGTGAGGGTGCAGGGCTTGGGAACCGCTGGACGCACCGCCGTTCTGACGGCCCCGGCCCCCGCTCAGCCCGCCGTGCAAGCGCGTGAAGATGGCCGCATTCTGGCCGTGCCTGCCGCCCGCCAACTGGCGCGGGAACTGGGTGTCGATCTGGCGCAGGTGCAGGGCAGTGGCCCCAATGGCCGCGTGCGCGTGCAGGACGTGACGGCGCATGTGGAGCAGGCCAAGGCTCCAGCAGCACAGACTCACTCTCCACAGTCTCAGCCCGTTCAGCCTGTGGCCCCGGCTCCAACCGCCCCCCAGCCTCAGCAAGCGCCCGCCAAGGCCGCCCCAGCCAACACTGGCGGAATGCCTGTCGCCCCCGTTCAGTACCGCACGCCCAAAGGCTACGAACACCTTGAAGACCGCGTACCACTGCGCGGAATGCGCCGCGCCATCAGCAACCAGATGCAGGCCAGCCACCTCTACACCGTCCGCACGCTGACCGTGGATGAGGTCAACCTGACCAAGCTCGTGGCCTTCCGTGACCGCGTGAAGGACGAGGCCAAAGAAGCAGGCGTGCGCCTCAGCTACATGCCGTTTTTCTTCAAGGCCGTGGCGGTGGCCCTGCGCAAATACCCCAGCCTCAACACTTCGTTTGATGAGGCCACCGGGGAAATTGTGCAGAAGCGCTACTACCACATGGGCATGGCCGTCGCCACCGATGCAGGTCTGACCGTACCCGTGCTGCGCGACGTGAATCACAAGAGCGTATTCGATCTGGCCCGTGAAGTCGTAGACCTGGCAGGCCGCGCCCAGGGCGGCAAACTGAGTGCCGACGAACTCACGGGCAGCAGCTTCAGCATCACCAACATCGGCTCCATCGGAGCGCTGTTTTCCTTTCCGATCATCAACGTGCCCGACGCCGCCATTCTGGGCGTCCACTCCATCGTCAAGCGCCCGATTGTGAATGAACACGACGAGATCGTGGTGGCCCACATGATGTACCTGAGCCTCAGCTTCGATCACCGCCTCGTGGACGGTGCAGAGGCCGCACGTTTCTGCAAAGAAGTGATCCGGTTGCTGGAAAATCCTGACCGGTTGATGCTGGAAGGCATGTAACGCAGACAAACCCCAAGGCGGCCCTTCCATCAGAAATGGGGGCC
>JAQBPF010000300.1 GCA_028287665.1 Deinococcus sp.
TTCCCGAAGGTGAAGTGGACGGCGCGGAAGCCCGCGTTGCTGCCCTGAAAACGGCCTTCGGCAAGGTGGAAAAGCAGGAACTCCGCCGCCTGATTCTGGAAGAAGACATGCGGGCCGATGGACGCAACTCCAAGACCGTGCGCCCCATCTGGATCGAAACCCGCAGCCTGCCCCGCGCTCACGGCAGCGCCATTTTTACGCGTGGGGAAACGCAGGTGTTGGGCATCGCCACCCTGGGCACCGAGCGCGACAACCTGCTGGTCGATGACCTCACGCTGGATGACAACGATAAGTTCCTGCTGCACTACAATTTCCCGCCGTACTCCACAGGTGAAGTGAAGCGCATGGGCGGGCAGTCTCGCCGCGAAATCGGGCACGGCAATCTGGCAAAGCGGGCCATTCGCGCCGTGCTGCCCACCTTCGAAGAATTCCCCTACGTGATCCGCGTGGTGGGTGAGGTGCTGGAATCCAACGGCAGCAGCAGCATGGCGACCGTGTGCGCCGGAACGCTGGCGCTGATGGACGCGGGCGTGCCTCTCAAGGCTCCGGTGGCGGGCGTGGCGATGGGTCTGGTCATCGAGGGCGACAAGTACCGCATCCTGACCGATATTCTGGGGCTGGAAGACGCCTTGGGCGACATGGATTTCAAGGTGTGCGGCAGTGAACACGGCATCACGGCGCTGCAGATGGACATCAAGGTGGGCGGCATCACCCCCGCGATCATGCGTGAGGCACTGGAGCAGGCCCGCGTGGGCCGCCTGCACATCCTGGGCAAAATGGCCGAAGTTTTGGCCGCGCCCCGTGCAGAACTGGCTCCCACTGCGCCACGCATCGTGACCATCAAGATCAATCCCGAACTGATCGGCAAAGTGATCGGCCCAGGCGGCAAGCAGATTCGTGAACTGGAAGCCCTGGGCGCACAGATCACGCTGGAAGAAGACGGCACGGTGCGGATTTTCAGTGCCGATGGAGCCGCTGCCGAAGCCGTGAAAGCCCGCATCGAGGGACTGACACGCACCGCCAAGATCGGAGAAGAATTCGACGGCACCGTGGTTAAGACGGCTGCTTTCGGGGCCTTCATCAACCTGTTCCCCGGTCAGGACGGCATGCTGCACATCAGCCAGATGTCCGAGGAGCGCGTGAACGCTGTAGAAGACGTGCTGAACGTGGGCGACAAGCTGCGCGTGAAGATCGTGAACGTGGATGACCGGGGCAAGATAGACCTCGTGCGCCCCGAACTGGAAGGCAAAATTGCCCCCCGTGCGCCGCGTGAAGCCCGTCCGGGTGGAGACCGGGGCGGACGGCCACCTCGCCGGGATTAAAACCCATTGGTGGTGAGTGGTCAGTAGGGAGCAGGAAGGTCAAGAGCACAGGAATATTCAATTTCTCCTGTGCCCTTGACCTTTCCACTGACCACTCCCCACTCCCGGTTGTCCTACAATCCTTTCCATGCGCCCCGCCTACCTCACCGCCGCCCGGAACCTGCAGTTGGGGCGGGAATGGGCTGTAGAAGGCGACCAGGCCCGCGCCCTCGAAGCCTACGAAGACGCCCTGACCATCCTGTGCGCTCTGCCCCCCGAGCGCACGCGGGATGTGCTGCTGGCCCACACCCATCTGGCTTTCTTCCAGACGCTGGCGCTGGGTGGGGCCGACGCCGGGCAGCAGCATCTGCATCTGGGCGTCAGTTATGCCCGCAGCACCCGCGATCCACTGGCCCGCGCCATTGCCGAAGAATGCCTCAGCGGGCTGGATGTGGTGCTGTAGAGAAGGAACGAACAGGCCGGGCCAATCTGAATGGAAAGATTGGCCCGGCCTGTCGTGTTGGATTCTGATTCTTGAGGTGATCCGGCGTTGGCTGGGTTTACTGGCTGGGCGGCACGATCTGTGCAGTCGTTTTCTTGTCTTTCTTGCTGTACAGGCATTGCAGGCCCGCCGAGCCCACAGGGCGCACGCTGGCATTCTTGCCGTGAATAGAGATCAGGACCGGTGAGGCCGCGAGCCAGCCGCCTTCCGGGTTGGTCTGAGCCGCCGCCACCCATTCACGCGATTCGCTGGCAACTTCCACGTGCAGTTCTTCTCCAGCGGCCAAAGGGCTACTCTGCTCGATCAGGGTTTTCAGCGGCACATTCTGGCCCTGCAGGCTGACATTCAGGCTATCCGCTTCTTCGAGTTGCTCCTTGCACTCTTCTAGGAACTTGTATTTGCTGATGCCGTTGGTGGTGGAATCGCTGGCCAGCGGATTGGTACGCACAGCCACGGCCACCACCAGACTGAGAAGGGCCACGCTCAGCAAAATGGCCACCCACAGCACAGCGCGGCCTGCGCCTCCCTGACGGGGGCCAGAACGGTCGGAGAAAGCATTGCTCATATCGCCCCCCAGCATAACGCGCAGAGGACCACAGAACGTGTTACCAAACGGACGTTTCCCTGAAGATTCCTTCCTGACCTACCCGGCCCAGGGCGGCGGCCACGCTCTCCCCCGTTGCGGGGTGACGCAGCAGAGGATCAAGGTCGGCCAGAGGAGCCAGCACAAAAGACCGCTCCCACGCCCTGGGATGCGGCAGCATCAGAGTGGGCAGATCCGTCACCTGGTCGCCGTACAGGATCAAATCCAGGTCGAGAATACGGGCTTCCCATCGCTCTCGGCGTTCGCGTCCAGCGCGGGCTTCCAGACGGTGCAGGGCCGCCAACAGGGCTGAGGCAGAAAGGCCGGTACGCAGGCTCAGGGCTGCGTTCAGGTAGTCGGGTTGCCCCGCTGGGCCGCCCACAGGCGCGGTGCGGTAGAGGGCCGAGACGCCCGTGACGGTTCCCAACTGTGCCAGTTCTGCGCGCGCCCACTGCAAGGTCTGTCGCGCCTCGCCCAGATTGGCACCGAGGGCAAT
>JAQBPF010000316.1 GCA_028287665.1 Deinococcus sp.
CCACGCCGACCCCACCGAGGGCACGCTGGACGTGATCCGGGTGGCCCACCATGACCGGGAAAGCATGTTGGCCTACGTCACCTCGCTCCTCAACGACCCCTTTGAAGACCGTCCCAGCGTGCAGAGCGACAACGCAGGCATCACCGAGATCGGTAATGTGGGCCAGATCTTTCATGTAGACGGCGAGGCGCGGCAGGCGGCCCCCGGCGGTGTGGTGCGGGTGGAGGCGTGGGCCGGGGCGCTCCAGATGCTGCGGCCCGTGCCAGCGGCGAAAGTATGACGGACGCCGCGCCTATGAACGCAGCACCTATCAACCGGGCCTCCATGAAAATAGACCTGCATATGCACACCGAGGTCAGCCACGACTGCCGCACCCGCCTGCGCGATATTCCAGCCTGGATGCTGAGCAGCAACACCCGCACCATTGCCGTGACCGACCACGATCAGCAGCGCGGCGGCCCAGAATTGGCAGCCATCGTGGCCGACATGGGCCTGTCGGAGCACCTGAATATCATTGCGGGCGAGGAAGTGACCACCGCCGAAGGAGAATTGATCGGCCTGTTTCTCACCGAACGCATTCCGCCCTGGCTGTCACCCGAAGACACCGTGCAGGCCATTCATGCTCAGGGCGGCTTGGTGATGCTTCAGCACGGCTTCGACCCCCTGAAACGCTACCGCCTGAAGCCCGAAGCCACCGCCCGGATTGCCGATTCTATAGACCTCGTGGAAGTCTTCAATTCGCGTGTCTCGCGGCATCACTGGAACCGGGTGGCGGCGGTGTGGGCGCAGGAACGCGGCCTGCCTGTGTGCGCGGGTAGCGACGCCCACACCCTGCAAGACATCGGGGAGGCGTGGGTGGAAGCTCCGTTCAGGCCCATTCACACGCCCGCCGACTTGCTGGCCGCCCTGAGCGTAGGCACCGTGGGCGGGCGCTGGACACATCCATTTCACGCTTACGGGCGCAAGCAATGGCGGGTGCTGCGGGGAAAGTTGAAGCGTGGATAAGTGGGTTTTACTTCACCCCCGGTGTCCAGCCGAAGACCGCTGCGTTGCCGTAGCCATAGCCGCGAACCGATTGCACCTGGGCAGCCAGTGAAGGGTATCCGGCCCCGACTTGCAGGCCCGGCCACACCAGTTGGCGCTGCGGAAATTGCAGCAGGGCCAGCCGCGTCAGGGCAGGGTAGGGCGTGTACAGCATGGGCATGGCAGCCTCCAGCCCTGGCCACGCCCGCCAGTTTTGCAGCGGGTCGTGCAGATAGAACACGGCGGCGCTGATCAGGCCGCGCCCGCCCGACGCCCGGTAGGTGCTGGTCAGGGTTCCGGCCAGCTTGGTGATCAGGCCCGCCCGGTAGTCTGTCCACAGTCGCCAGCCGTCGCTGGTGGTGCCGCCCTCGTTCTGGCGCCTGAGGGTGCGGGCGTCCAGCCCCGTCTGAGCGGTAAATCCAGCGAGGGCGGCGGGATGATATCCAAAGTCGGTTTCACGCGGGTAGCGCAGATAGTCCAGATGCAGGCCCGCGCCGGGATACAGGGTGGCCACTTCGCGCACGAGGGCGGTCAGGGTGGCCTGTACATCGGGGTCGGCCGGGTCCACGAAGCCCAATTTGCTGAGGCTCAGGCTGGGGCGGCCCTCCAAGCTCAGGGTCGCCATGCTGTCTTTCCAGAGGGGCGTGACGGGAATGCCGAAACTGGCATCGGGCCGCCAGTACAGCGTTTCTATCCACACGTTCACACGCGGCCCGCCCTTTGCCTGCACGTTCAGCGCCGTCTGTACCGCGTCGTAGTTCAACTTGCGCGGAAACTGGCTGCTGTTCCACGCCACGCGCCCATGATAAAAGCTCTCCAGCAGCACGTCGGTAAATCCGGCAGCCTGGGCGGCAACGAGGGTGCGTTCCAGCTCGGCAGCCGTTGCAGGAGGCCGCAGCCAGAACGCGGTATGGGCGCTGGTGGTCGTGCTGGGCGGCGCAGCGAGGGCGCCCGCACTCAGGGCCAACAGGGTGGTGAGAACAGTGAGGCGCATCCCCTCAAATTAAGCCCTGGGCATGAGTGCCAGGCCACATCCACAGTCAGGCTCAGATCAGAGACTGGGGGGGGGTTCTGCGCGTCGGCCAGGGTCTTTCCAGATAATTTTCAGGCGGGAAAGCTGGCAGGACGCGCTGCATGTTGAGCCGCCAGAGAACCCAGAGAGAACGGTAGAGTCGCAGGCTACGGCGGTCACTGGCGTCAGGTCCTACAGCGATAGAACGCGGGAGATTGACAATAGCCGTGTCCTGAAGAGGCCTGAGGACAGCGGTTGGACAGCAATTGAACTGGACCTCCCCCGCCGATCCCGGCACAGGATTCGGGCGGAGACAGATCCGGACTATTGTTCTATACTGCGCTGGCTTTCGCGGGCCGGGATGGCGGAAACGGTAGACGCACCCGACTTAAAATCGGACGGGGCAACCCATGCGGGTTCAATTCCCGCTCTCGGCACCACCTTCACCTCCCTTTATGCTTCGGGGGGTGTTGTGCTGTCTGGGGCCGTCACCGCACAGAGGGAACCCCGGAAACTCAGGCACAATGCCCCCTATGAATCTCCCGCTGGTGAGGCCTCTGCTGGCCGCCGCATTGTCTGTCCTGGCCCTGACCACTCCCCTTCCAGCCACTGGCCTGCAGGCCAACGCGCCCGCAAAGGCAACCATGACCCGCACGCTCGACCTGACCGCCAACCAGACCGCCACCACCCTGACCGTGAAGGCGGGCGACCTGTTGCGCTTTCATCTGCCGACCCAGGCGGGCACGGGCTACAGCTGGCGGGCACTGGAAGTAGAGGCAGACTATCTGGTGCTGGTCGACAAAACGAGCACGCCGCCACCTGCTCAGCCTGCGGGTTCAGCCCCACGGGTCGGCGGCTCTGGCCCCACCATCACCTACATCTATTACGTCAAAAAGGCGCTGACACAGGGCACGGCCCGCCTCGCCCTCCCGGTCAGCTTTGCAGAGATCGGCCCTGGCCAGAGCCCGGATGCGGCAGAGCTTCTGACCTTTACACTGACCTCCAAATAACAGAGGAATGGCCTGGACCTGACTGCTCTGATCAGCGGCACATCATAGGTTGCTGATTAACTGGAAGGCATGTCAGATCCACGCAGACTCAAGCCACACGTGGGCGGTATCCAGCAGGTCTTTTTGCTGGAAGGCGGGGCCAGTGGTGGCCTGATCCTGACGGCCAACCGGATGCAGCACTTGCCCCCCTGGCCAGAGGGCGTGGCCCTGCTTCTGAGCAGTATGTGCGCCCTCCTGCTGGCCCTCCCGTCCTGGCAAGCGGCGGGACTGGGCACCGAGGCCGAGCGTCTTCTGGAAGAGGGGCTGGCCGAGGCAGGGCGGCAACTGGAAAGCTGCACCGGAAGGCTGGAACTGGGCAGCACCGTGGTTTACCTGGGCAAAACAGGCAGTT
This sequence comes from Deinococcus sp., assembly GCA_028287665.1. Taxonomy (GTDB): domain Bacteria; phylum Deinococcota; class Deinococci; order Deinococcales; family Deinococcaceae; genus Deinococcus. The sequence goes on from JAQBPF010000316.1 coordinate 3,437, forward strand.
TCGTCTGCGGCCCGGTGCCGTGGACCGTTCCTGAGTCCCTCACGGCGTCGCGGCTTGCCCCGCCCGCTGGTGCCGGGGGCTCTACAACCTCTGGGCAGCCGGATCAACCCGTGCCCACCTGGGATCAGACCCACTGAGGGCTTTGTTCGTGCACGCTGTACCCGTTTTGCTCCGGCCCTCCTGAGCATCCGTATTACACTGACGCCCATGTCGTTTGCTGCCCCCCTGCCTACCATCTACCTGCTGCTGACCCTGAGCTGTGCCGCAGGGCTGGGGCTGCTGCTGTGGCGTCCGGGGGCGGCGCGGGCAGGCGCAGTGTGGGCCGTGGCGGCGCTGCTTCCGTTGTTGGCCGCCGTCACCGCCGCCCTGACCGGACAGGCGCGGGCCACCCAGACCCTCAGCACTTTCAGCGCCCAGCCCGTCACGGTCACGCTGGTCAACCCGGCAGAGAATGGAACGGATGCCCGCCCAGTGACGCTGAACACCAACGATGCCGCCTGTCTGGAGCGCAAACTCCGCCTGATGACTGCCAGCACGCGGGCCAGTCTTCAGGTGCCCGGCCTGGCTCCCATTCCTCTGTCGGCGGCCACCACCCTGCAGGGCCAGTTGCCCCCGCAAACCATCACCGAGGCGCTGGAAGTACGGGGAAGTCTGAGTTGCGCCGTCATCAAGGAAGAAACGCGGTAAGTGGCAGGACCGAACGGCGCAGCAGCACCTGGAAGCTCCTCTTCAGGGCACGAAAACAGGGCAACCGCCCAACGCTGCCCTGTCCGCTGACCCTGCGGGACTGACCACGTGCAGGTGTGCCTCATTCCCCCAGATAGCGCCGCAGATCATCCAGGTTGTGCGCTGTCCCGATGACCACCAGCTTGTCGTGTGGGCGCAGGTCGTCCTCGGCGCGGGGGGTCACCTCAACCTTGCCGCCCCGGCTGATGGCAATGATCTGCACGTTGAAGCGGCCTGTGAGATTCAGGTCACGCAGCGTTCCCCGCAGACGTTCATTGGCCTCAATTTCCACGATGGCGTAGTCGCCGCCCAGATCCAGCGTATCCACGATGTTGGGGGTGGCGATCTGGCGGGCCAGGCGCACGCCCATGTCGTGTTCGGGCCGGATGACCAGATCGGCCCCGATGCGCTCCAGCACGCGGCGGGCCATCTCGTC
>JAQBPF010000357.1 GCA_028287665.1 Deinococcus sp.
AATTTGACCAACAGGTTGGCGTTGGGCTGATCGGCAAAGTGGGCCTGCATGGCAGGCAACGCGGGTGCGATGGTGGCCCCCGACATGATGGTCAGGGCGGCCAGGAGAAGCATCGTCAGGCTGGTAAGGCGGTCTGGCAGCGCAGTGGGCGGGCCAGATGCCGCAGGCTGGGCACCAGTGGGAGGGGAGGCGGTACGGGTCATGTCCACCACTCTAGCTTGAAAAAGTCAAGCGGTGTGTCAGGTAAAGCTTTGTTCGGAAGTCGGAGACAAATTCGAGGGAAGTCTAAGGGTCTGAAGTCTGAGGGTCTAGGGTCTAAGAAAGGCAGAGGCTGGGGCGGAAGGCCGTTCCATACAGAAACGCCCCCGCCCCAGCACCTTAGACCTCGCCCCCGGAAACGTCTCCGCCAATTGACGCATCTCCCCGCCCCAACATTGCCGCTACACTGAACCCATGAACCCCCGCCGCTCTCCCCTGCTGTTACGCGGGCGAATGCTGGCACGAATGCCCCGGCTGGCCTGACACTGGATTTTCACAGAGGGTTGGGCAGAAGCACATGGGCGCGGGCAGAAGCGTCCTTTTTTTGTGGGTCAGCAGTGAAATCCAAGCAGGCCGCACGCACTCGCGGCTCAGTTTTGTATCCTAGCCAAGTTGCCCCGGCGTTCCTCTCATCAGGGAAAGGGCCGGGCGGGGAGAAGGCCACCATGACGAATCAGCCGGAGAACAGCCCGTTTTACATCACCACCGCCATCGACTATGCCAACGGTGCGCCGCACATCGGCCACGTCTACGAAAAAATCCTGGCCGATTCTATTGCCCGCTATATGCGCCTGTCGGGCCGCGAGGTGCAGTTTGTGACTGGCACCGACGAGCACGGCGAAAAGATCGCCAAAGCTGCCGCCAAAGCAGGTCAAACACCACAGGCTTTTGTCGACGACCTGAGCTTGCGTGCCTTTAAAGGCCTGTGGGACCGCCTCGAAATCAGCTACGACGACTTTATCCGCACCACGGAGGGCCGCCACAAACGCTACGTGCAGGATGTGCTGACGCGGGTTCATGACGCTGGAGACATCTACTTTGCCGAATACGAGGGCCTGTATTCGGTGGGGGCCGAGCGATACGTGACCGACAAGGAACTGGTGGAAGGCCCAGACGGCGTGCGGCGCTATCCCGGCGACAAAGACCCGCCAGAGCTTCGGCGCGAGGCCAACTACTTTTTCAAGATGGAAAAGTATCAGGCCTGGCTGTTGGAGCACATCGAGGCCAATCCTGAATTTATTCAGCCCGCCGGATACCGCAACGAGGTGCTGGAAATGCTGCGCGAGCCGATTGGCGACCTGAGCATCAGCCGTCCCAAATCGCGGGTGCCGTGGGGCATAGAGCTGCCCTGGGACGCCGACCACGTGACCTACGTGTGGTTTGACGCCCTGCTGAACTATGTGTCTGCACCGGTCAGCCGGGGCCAGTCGCCCGACGTGATCGGCACCGCCTGGCACGTGATCGGCAAGGACATTCTGAAGCCGCACGCCGTGTTCTGGCCGACCATGCTGCGGGCGGCGGGGCTGCCGCTGTACCGCAAACTGGTGGTGCATAGCCACATTCTGGCCGAAGACGGACGCAAGATGGGCAAAAGCCTGGGCAACGCGATAGACCCCGAACAATTGGTCCGCGACCACCCGGTAGACGCGATCCGTTATACGTTGCTGCGCGAGGCCACGTTGGGGGCCGACAGCGCCTACGGCGAAGGCATTCTGGTCTCCCGCCTCAGCAGCGACCTGGCCAACGATCTGGGCAACCTGCTGTCGCGCACGGTCAGCATGGTGCAGAAGTACCGGGGCGGCCTGGTTCCGCAGGCCCATACGCCCAGCGAGCGCGAGCACGGCATAGAGGCGGCGGCGTTGGCCCTGCCCGCCGAGATTTTGCGGCTGGTGAACGACCTGAAGATCAATATGGCGATTGAAGCCGCCATGAATTTTGTGCGCGACCTGAACCGGTACATTGCCGAAAGTGCGCCGTGGACGCTGGCCAAGTCAGACGAGACCCAACAGCGGCTGGATACGGTGCTGTACACCGCCGTCGAGGGCCTGCGTGTGGCCAGTGTGTGTCTGGAGGCCGTGATTCCGGCCAAAGCCAAAGAACTCCGCGCTCAGTTGGGACTGGGCGGCCAGACCTACACCCTGACCGGAGCCTGGGGCCTGACCCCTGCCGGAACCCGCGTGCTGGGCGGTCCTATTCTGTTTCCCAAGCCTGAGACACCGAAGGCCGATTCAGCCGAAACCCCAGCCCCTGCCCCTGCCGACAGAGCACCCACCGACAAGAAAGAGAAACAGACCATGACCCAGACTCAGGACAAACCAGCTGAAGACAAATCCGCCGCCCCCGCACAGACCGCGCCCACCCATGCCACTCCCAGCGACACGCCCGCTGCTGGCGAGGCCCTGATTTCCATTGACGACTTTGCCCGCATTGACCTGCGCGTGGCCGAGGTGCTGGCCGCCGAAGCCGTTGCCAAAGCCGATAAGCTGCTCAAGTTGACCGTCAAGATGGGCGACGAGATTCGCACGGTGGTCAGCGGCATCCGCAAGTGGTACGCCCCCGAAGATCTGGTGGGCCGCAAGGTGATTCTGGTGGCCAACCTGAAACCCGCCAAGCTGCGCGGCATCGAGTCTCAGGGCATGATTCTGGCCGCCGAAGATGACCAGGGCAACCTGGACTTGGTGGGCCTGAAGCTGGATCTGCCCAGCGGAACCAAAGTTCGGTAACCCAACCGATCTGAGTCCGGCCCCGCGTGTTGAGCGTGTGGGCCGTGTTTTTTGTGGGCCATGACTGTTGGCATTCCGGGTGGCCCCGTTGCTCACGCGCTCGCCCACGCCCTTTCACCCTCTGGCCGCAGACCGCTGGACCCCCTTTTCTGCCGCTGGCAACAAAGCCGCACATCCCCCGGCCACAATCCGCGTAAACTGACCGCATGCCGTTTGTGGTCGTTTCAGGATTGTCGGGCAGTGGAAAGAGCACCGCGCTCAGAACGCTGGAGGACGCGGGGTTCTTCATTACCGACAACTTGCCCCCAGAGTTGTGGGGGGCCATGCACGACCTCTCGGTTGCCAGGAAGCTGGACAAGGTGGCCGTCAGCACCGACGCCCGCACCCGCGACTTTCTGGGGGCGCTGGAAGACAGCTATGTGCGCCTGTCTCGCCGCCGCGAGGACCTGCATGTGCTGTTTCTGGAGGCCAACGCCGAGGTGCTGCTCAAGCGGTACAACCTGACCCGGCGCGAGCATCCGCTGGGCGAATCGCTGATGTTGGATTTTGCCCGCGAACGTGAATTGCTGGCCCCACTGCGGGCCATTGCCGATACGGTCATAGATACGACGCCTCTCAGCGCGGCCCAACTGAGCGAGCGGGTGATGCGGCTGTTCCGGCTGGAGCAGGAATTCGACCTGCGCCTGATGAGCTTCGGTTTCAAACATGCGCCGCCCCGTGACGCCGATCTGGTGGTCGACGTGCGGACGCTGCCCAACCCCTATTACGATCCAGCATTGCGCCCAAGAACCGGGCTGGAGGCGGATGTGGCGGGATACGTGTTTCAGGATCAGGCTTCCCACGATTTTTACGGCGAGGTCCGCGATTTTGTGCGGCTGGCCGCCACACGGGCCAAAGCGTCAGGACGGCGCGGCTATACGGTGGCCGTGGGGTGTACGGGCGGGCAACACCGCAGCGTCGCGGTCACAGCGCGGTTGGCCAGCGATCTGTCTGACCTCCACGCCCACGTGACCGACCACCGTGACATGAAACTGCCTGAGGATTTATGACCACCGTGCCGCCTCCAGACAGCAGGCCGCTGGACGCAACCGCACCTGTCAGCGTGGCTGAGCAGCTTCCGGCCACCCCCAGACGCCGGGACGAGGCCCGCAAGACAGGCCGCCACGTTCGGCGTCAGGCCCGCATGTGGCTGTCGCCGGGCATGGGCGTCAAGCGCTGGCTGGTGCTCTTTGCCGCCTGTACCTTTACGGGGGCGCTGGGATTCCTGCATTTTACGTGGACTGGGCCGCTGCATTTCACGGCCACGCGCTGGATTTTATGGCTCAACAGGTTCATCGAGCCCGAAGTCCTGCCGCTGTACGTGGTGGGCGTGGGCCTGATGGCACTGGCGCTGGGAGGGGCGTTCTGGAGTATTGCCATGCTGAACCGCTCGATGCTGCGCGGCACGGGCACGGCTCCGGGCACGGCAGTCGTGGACCTGATCTATGAGCGCCGCAATCTGGCACGCGGCGCACGGGTCGTGGCAGTGGGCGGCGGCACCGGACTGTCCAACCTGCTCAGCGGTCTAAAGGTCCACACAGGCAACATCACAGCGGTGGTCACGGTGGCCGACGACGGCGGCTCCAGCGGACGCCTGCGCGAATCGCTGGATATGATTGCCCCCGGCGACCTGAACGACTGTTATGCGGCCCTCAGCGACAGCCCGGTGCTGGCCCGCCTGCTGCTGCACCGCTTTGGACGCGGCGACGGGATCGAGGGTCACACCTTTGGCAACCTGATGCTGGCCACCCTGAGTGAAGAGCAGGGCGGGCTGGGCGCGGCCATGCAGGACATCCATGACGTGCTGCGCGTGCGCGGTCAGGTGTTTCCGGCCACCACACAGCCCACCACGCTGGTTGCCGTGCTGGACGATGGGCGCGAGATACGGGGTGAAAGCCAGCTGGCCACCCAGGTCGGCCAGGCCCGCATTCGTGAAGTGCGCCTGGACCCCCCCGAACTGCCTGCCCTGCCCGCAGTTCTGGAGGCCATTCGCGAGGCTGAGATGATTGTGCTGGGGCCGGGAAGCCTCTTTACCAGCATTATTCCGGCGCTGCTGATTCCCGAGATTGCCCGGGCCGTCTGCGACTCTGCCGCCCCTCTGGTGTACGTGGCCAGCCTGATGACTGAACCGGGCGAAACCACTGGATTGACGCTGGAAGACCATGTGACGGCCATCACCGCGCATCTGGGCCGAATGCCCGACTGCGTGCTGATGAACAGCGACCCGGTGCCCCCAGCCGTGCAG
>JAQBPF010000372.1 GCA_028287665.1 Deinococcus sp.
CGCCGGGCAGTCCACGCGACGTGCTCAGAAAGTTCTATGTGAACCCGGCCCGCTTCACGCCTTCTGCCGAGCAGGAAGAACGCTGGCTGGCGTCCATGCTGCACACCCGCACCGGAGACGACTGGTATCCCGGCGACGCCGCTCCCAGTTTCTCCTGGCCAAATGTCGCGCCCGGCACGCGGGGAGTGGGCAATGCCTTCAGTGCCAAATACATGAACGTGGCGGCCTTCGCCGACCTGCCCTCGCCCCCTGCAGTGCTGTGGGTGCGGGGCGATACCGACGCGATCATCGGGGATCAGAGCCTGTTTGATCTGGCCTACCTGGGCGCACTGGGCGCGGTTCCCGGCTGGCCCGGCGAGGCCGAGTGTCCTCCTCAACCCATGCTGGCGCAGACCCGCGCCCTGCTGGAGCGTGCCCGGCAAAACGGCGGCCAATTCCGAGAAGTGGTGTTGCCCGGTGTGGGCCACTCCCCGTTCATAGAAGCCCCAGAGGAATTTTTGACGGCGTTCCGGGCACATCTGGAGGGACAACACTAGATGGACCTTTTTTTGCAGACGCTGCTGAACGGCCTGCTTCAGAGCGGCATCTACGCCCTGGTGGCGTCGGGGCTGGCCCTCTCTGTAGGCGTGGTCGGCATCGTCAACTTTGCTCACGGTGAGTTTCTGATGATCGGCGCGTTTCTGGCGTGGGCCGCCAGCGCCTCCCTGGGCCTTGATCCTCTGCTGTCGTTGCCGGTGGTGGCGTTGGCGGTCTTCGGGGTGGGCGCCCTCACCTACCGGGTCAGCATCCGGCATGTCCTGCTGGCCCCCGAACTGAACCAGATGCTGCTGACGTTTGGGCTGGGCATCCTGCTTCAGAACCTGGCCCTGATGCTGTTGGGGGGCAACACCCGCACCGTCAGCACGAGCTATCAGGCCAGCAGTCTGCACCTGGGAGACCTGACGGTCGGCGGACCAAAAGCGGTGGCCTTCGGCTTTGCCGTGCTGCTGCTGGGAGCGCTGTACTTCGTGCTGTACCGCACCTCACTGGGCCGCCAGATGCGGGCGGTGGCGCAAAACCGCCGGGGGGCGCAACTGATCGGCATCAACGTGGACCGGATGTATCTGCTGGCCTTCGGGGTGTCGTGCGGGTTGGCCGCCGTGGCCGGAGTGCTGGTCAGTGTGCTGCTGTTTGCCAGCCCCACAGTCGGGCTGGTCTTTGCGCTCAAGGCCTTTGCCATCATCGTGATGGCAGGCCTGGGCAACCTGACTGGCGTGCTGTGGGCGTCGGTGCTGCTGGGCTTGGCCGAGGCCCTGGTTCAGACCTATGTGCCGGGCGGCGGCGGTTGGAGTGACGCGGTGTTCTTTCTGATGATCTTTATTACCCTGATTTTGCGTTCGTTTCGGGGGGCCCGATGAACGCCGTTTCGGCCCGCACCGCCCTTGCGCGCCGCCCCACTTTTGTCTGGCGCGCGCTGTTGGCGCTGGGACTCTTCTTTGCGGCGGCGCTGGTGTTTCCCTTTTTGCCCCTGGGGGACCACCGAGAATTCCTGCTTCAGATCGGCTTCTTTACGCTGGTGGCCGGAATCATGGCCCTGTCGTGGGACCTGCTGGCCCGCAGCGGTCAGGTCTCGTTGGCCCACGCCGCGTTTTACGGGTTAGGAGCCTACGGGTACGCGCTGATGCTCAAAGCGGGGCTGCCGTGGGGAGCCGCCATGCCGCTGGCCGCGCTGATCTCAGGCCTGATCAGCCTGCTGCTGGGGACCGTCACCATGCGCCTCAGCGGCATGTATTTTGCCATTGCCACCCTCGCCTTTACCGAGGTGGTCAGAACCGTCATTCAGAATCTGCCCGAAAGCGTGGCAGGCGGCGCAAACGGGCTGCTGGTTCCGGCACTGTTGGGGGGCAATTCGCGCGGGCAGTACCTGCTGGCACTGGTGCTGCTGCTGCTCACGGTGGGCGTCAGTCTGACGGTCCGCCTGGGCCGATTGCATCACGCCTTCGCCGCCATCCGGCAGGGCGAGGAAACGGCGCGGGTGTTGGGCGTCAGCGTGGTGCGCTACAAGCTGGCGGCCTTCTTTCTGTCCAGCGTGCTGGCGGCCCTGGCAGGCGTGCTGTACGCAGGAAAAACCTTTTTTATCAGTCCGCTGGACACCTTCAGTCTGGCCAATTCCATCTCGCCCCTGACCACCAGCATTTTTGGGGGGCTCTACACCACACTTGGCCCTATTCTGGGCGCAACGGTGCTGCGCGTGGCCGAGGAATTGCTGCACAACACGGTCAAAAATGGCTATCTGGTGGTGTACGGCCTGGTGCTGATGCTCAGTATCCTGTGGCTCCCGCGCGGCATCGTGGGCCTGTGGCGGCGCGGGCGGCACGGAGGCGACCTATGAGCGCCGAGCCTGTGCTGCGGGCCGAGAATCTCAGCAAGCGGTTCGGGGGGCTGAAGGCCGTACAGGACGTCAGCTTTAGCCAGTACGCGGGCGAGATTCTGGCCGTGATCGGCCCCAACGGAGCGGGCAAGACGACCCTGCTCAATCTGCTGTCCGGCGTGTACCGGCCCAGCACGGGCCGGTTGTGGCTGGGGCAAGAGGACATCACAGACGCGCCCATGGAGCGCCGCTGCCACGCCGGACTGGGCCGGGCCTTTCAGATTGTGCGGCCCTTTCCCGAGATGACCGTGCACGAAAACGTCACGGTGGGGGCGCTGTTTGGTCAGCGCGGAATGCGGCTGGCGCAGGCACGGGAGCAGGCCTACGCCCTGCTGGAGCGCACGGGCCTCGCTGCCCACGCCGACCGGGCGGCCCATGAGCTGACCCTGCTGCAAGACAAGCGGCTGGAGGTGGCCCGCGCACTGGCCACCCAGCCGCGCGTCCTGCTGCTGGATGAGGTGATGGCCGGCCTGCGCCCCGCCGAGGCGCAGGAGGCTGTGGAACTGGTCCGCAGCGTGCGGGACAGCGGCATCAGCGTGCTGTTTATCGAACACATCATGCCGGTGGTGCGCGACCTGGCGGACCGGGTGGTGGTGATGGACCAGGGCCAGGTGCTGGCCGAGGGAAGCTACCGGGAGGTCACGGCCAACCCACAGGTGATCGCGGCCTATCTGGGCACCGAAGTGGGGCTACACGCATGACTGGACTCA
>JAQBPF010000395.1 GCA_028287665.1 Deinococcus sp.
TAATCCTGATCGGCCACGGGTTCGGCCTCGGCAGGGGTCACGGGCACCAGATGTGCGCCGTCCCAGGCGATCACGGCTCCATCGGGCGCGGCCAGCACGTAGGGCGCTTGCGGCACGAACACGGCCAACACCCTGGCGCCCCCCGGCAGGCGGTGATGCTGCACGTTCACGGTCAGCCGTCCACCCGACAGTTCAAAAATCGCGTGCGTGACCATCAGCGGATGCAGTTCGCCCGCGTCCCGGAGGGTTTCGGTGCCGCCACCCAGCGCGTCCACGCCCACCAGCAGCGTGCCGCCCCGCGCATTGGCAAGGCCCACCGCGTAGCGGGCCAACTCCTGCGGCGTCACATTCAGCGGCAGATGCACACAGGACGGCCCTGGCGGGGGCAGCACTCCAAGCGGAGAAATGGCATTTTGGGCCTGCTCGGCCCCGCTGTTGGCAGTCACAAACGCAGAGTATACGCGCTAACGGCAAAGGCGGGGCGTGCTGCACGCTGGGGCAGAGGGCTAGCCTTCTGCGGTCGCAGCGTTCACGTCGTGCACCCAGTACCGTTCCACACGGCAGCGCTCTGCACGGCGTCTCTCTACTCCACCTCTGTCCACTTTCCTGCGGTCTGTGCCCAGCCACACCAGGGCCGCACGCCTTCCCACGCCGTACAACACCGCTGCCTGAGCAAATTCGCGGCCCAGGCGGATGCCGTCACGCAGGCTGGCTCCGGGCAGGATCAGGGCCGTTTCGCGCCATTCCTGCTCGCCATTAAAAGACAACAGGGGCGTGACTCCTGCCCGGCTGACCCGCTGGAGGAGCCGTTGATGGGCCTCGGCGTTGATCCATTCCGCCTGATACTGGCCGCCCGGATTCCACGCGGTGACGATCACCCAGGAGCGCACGTCGGCGGCCCAGTCAGGTGAAAATTCATGGGCTTCAGCCCGGTTCAGGTCTGGGCTGAGCCGAAAGCGTTGCCAGACCGGGCCGTAGGTGGCCCCCAAAAAACCCTCTCGCCTCGCTGGATCCGGCCACAGCGCCGCAAACTCGGTCGTCCGGAATTCTGAACTCATTGGCGGGCCACAGTGGCATTGACGTTCAGAATCTTCTGGTCCCGGAACTTCAGAACCAGGACCAGTTTCTGTCCTGATTTGAACGATCCGCCCAGGGCCACCCGGTAGGCCGAATCGGCATTCAGCACCACCGTACCGCTGACCGGAATACTGGGTACAGCCATGCAGCGCGGCGTGCATTTCAGCAGTCGGGCGCGGCCCCCCCCGCTCCAGACGCCCAACAGTTCGTCGTCGCGGGCCGAGCTGATCCGCCCCTCAAGGATGGCCCCCGCAAACGAGGGCCGCAGCCCCAACGTCGCGCTGGGCAGTTGCAGGGCCAGCGCCGATCCAAGCAGCATGATCACCATCAACAGGGTGCCCTTCATGCCTCTCCACCCAATACATCCTCGCTGGCGTCACTGCCCGGCGCGTCTTCGGGGACGTCGCCGGGCAACTCTGACGTATCTATGTCGACCTTCATGATTTCGCGCAGCACACTGGTGGCAAAGCTGCCCTTGGGAAGGGTAAACGCCGCTGTAAATCCGTCCTCCTCGGGCGTGATCTGCGGTTCCTGCAAAAACACCCGCGTGAGGCGGCGGTCGCCCCGGCGCGAGACGAAGACGTCGGGCGTGAGGTCGAAGGCGGCGAGGGCCTCGGCTTCCAGCTCTCCGGCCTCCAGCGTCAGAGGTTTCACTTTTTTGCCGAACAGGGTGCCTGTGGCGCTGACTTCGCCCCGTTCGGCGCGGCCCTGCTCGGCGGCAGCGTCTTCGACCAAAAAGACGCCGCCAGTGTCGTGCTTTTTGGCCATATCGCCCGCAATCAGGGCGGCAAAGAGTCCACGTTCCAGCCTCAGGCTCAGAAAGCCGTTAAAGACCATGCTCTGCACGCTGGTGGTCAGAAACCGCCGCACTCGCGGGTCTTTGACCTTCGATTCGCCGCGCAGCACGCGCAGTCCTTCTTCGGCGTTCAGACCGCCCAGGCCAAAGCGCTGGGGACCGAAATAGTTCGGTACGCCCACCTGCGCCAGGGTACTGAGGCTGGCCTCGGCGTCGGCGGCTGCGCCTGCTGCGTCCCGCACGCGCACCACAAAGCGGTTGCCGTGCAGATGGCCCATCGCCAGTTTGTTGCCGTGCCGCGCCGTTTCCAGGATTCTTACCCCATCCATGGCAAACGATTCCAGCCGCCGCTCCACTTTGCCGGGCAGACTGATCCACTGCGAGGTCACGGCATGGCGGTCTTTAAGGCCCGCAACGCCCACATCGCGGTCACGCACGCCCAGCTGAGCTGTCAGCTCGCGCAACATGTGCGAGGTGGTGTGTCCGGTCTTTTCCAGCCGCACAAACAGGTGCTCGCCCTCGCCCGAAGGCAGATAGGCGGGCACCTCATCCACACGGAAGTCTTCTGGCACGCGGCGGAGCGTGCCCCCCGTTCCATGCCCTGCCGTAGAAGCGGCGAGCGCCGACCAGTCAAACACCAAACTCACGATGAGACCACCATACGCGCCCTCTCATGTGGGGTTATGAGAGCGCTGGGGGAAGACAACGGCGGTGGTGGGGGCAGTGCTGTGAGAAATCTTGGCGCACAGCGGGCGTCCAGTTCAGCTGGGTCGGCCCATTGGTGTCAGTTCAGCACGCGGTAATTGGCATGCACCCTCGGTGTCCAGTCGGCCCGGAACAGCAGCGGCGTGCCGGAGGTGCCGCCCGCCACATACCAGACCCGCACGCCGGATTCCTGCCCGTCCAGCGGCAAGAAGGCGGTCTGCCCGGCCCGCAGCGTATTCAGGGGTTGCCCGCCCTCATCACGCAGCCGCAACCAGCCGTTCACGCTGGCGGGCGACCATCCAGCCAGATTGAGGGTCCGCCGCGAGATGTTGCGCAGCTGAGCGCCGTGTTCGGTCAGGGTGACGGTCAGGTCGGGCAATTCGGGTGACTGGACCGCCTGCCAGCGCACGCCGAAACCGGGCGTGCGGGCAGCAGCCGGAGGGTAGAGGACCGAAGAAATCAGGCCGCCCGCACCAGCCAGCAGCAACATCAGGGCCGCGCCCACCGCCACGCTGTCTACCTCCGGCGCACTGACGATGGCCAGGGTCAGTACCGCGCCCAGCAGCAGGCTGACCAGCGGCCACGCAACGCCCGGTTTGCGGCGGCTAAAGACAAAGGCCCCCGGCCAGAACTCGGCGATCAGCAGCACGGCTGCGCCGATCCCAAACAGTGCGGGCACATCCAGCACGGGCGCAAACAGCACCATCGCCAGCCCCGGCACACTCCACCAGGCGGCACGCGGCACCTGCCCCAGCCGCGCTTCTCGGCCCACCCGCAGTAGCCAGTAGGCCGCCAGCAGCCCAATCATCAGCGCAAATGCCCCCGATACCCGCGTCAGAGGGGTCAGGCTTCCCAGCAGGCCGAGGTCAACCCCCATTGCCGCCGCCTCCCGGTCGGTGCCGCCCCAGTTCGGGCGCTTTGGCCCCGGTTGCGCTGGGCTTGGAGGCCGTTGCCGTGCCCAGACTGGCTGTGCCGCCCACAGACCGGCCCCCGCCCAGATCGGTCACGCCGGGTTGGCCGTGCCGCGTGACCTCGAAAGCCAGATGCGAGAGTTCGGATTTCAGCAGGCCTTCCCAGGCAGTGGTCACGGCGTTCAGGCTGCCGGGCAGGGCAAAAATCACCGCGCCCCGGCACAGGCCCGCCACTGCCCGCGACAGCATGGCCGCGCCGCCCACCTGCGCGTAAGACAGCATCCGGAACAGTTCGCCAAAGCCGGGGATCGGTTTGGTGATCAGCGATTCCACCACCGGAATAGTCACGTCGCGCCCGGTGATGCCTGTGCCGCCACTGCTGATGACGACAGTGGCTTCCCGCACGAAGGCCACCAGCGCGGCGCGAATCTCCACGGCGTCGTCTTTGACAATCCGGTAAGACGTGATTTCGTGCCCCAGCGCCCGGAGTTCAGTCAGCAGGTACTGGCCGCTGGTATCGGTTTCGGGGGTACGGGTATCGCTGACGATCAGGACGGCCACCCGCACAGGCGCAGAAGCCGCCGCGACGTGGTGGGCTGTTTTTCCGAGTGAGACTGAACCCAGCGAACTGGACCCCTGCGGAGAGGAAAGGCCAGCGGTCTGTCCTGCGAAGGGGCCAGTGGGTGGGCGGGTCGGGTCCGACATATCCACACGATACGACTCGGCCCCTCTGCCCGCACAGGCACACGCTTACGCTTGGTTCAGCCTTTGTGCCTATCCCCCCGGTCCACCCCCCCCCGTCTGCCCGCGCCTGTGCCCACTGGCTTTAGACTGCCTTCTATGCCTCACCCCGAATTTGTCGGCCTTGTGAATAGCCTTCAGGCCACTGCCGAAGCTGCGCTGGGCGACCTGAACGCCGCCACAGCCAGCGCCGCCCGCGACGGCCTGCTCGACCAGAGCCGCGCCCGCCAGACCGCCGAACGCAGCCTGAAACTGCTGACCATGCTGGCCGAGAAAACCCGAGGCAATCTGGATTTCACGGAAGCGGATCTGCTCACCGGAGCCATCGGCAGCCTCCGCGCCCGGCTGGACGAGCAACCCGCCCCGCCCACCGAACTGCCGATGTTTGGCGGCCCCAACAGTGGCAATTGATGCGGGCCGTCGTACAACGGGTGACGCGGGCGAGCTGCACGGTAGACGGCCAGATCACGGGCCAGGTCGGGGCCGGATTTATGGTGCTGCTGGGTGTGGCTCCCGGCGATACGCAGGCAACGGCAGCGGCACTGGCCCAAAAAATTGTGAAGCTGCGGGTGTTCAACGACGCGGCAGGCAAGATGAATCTGGCATTGGCGGATGTAAGGGGCCCGGATGGAGCAGGCGCGGTTCTGAGCATCAGTCAATTCACCCTGTACGCCGATACGCGCCGGGGCAACCGTCCGGGGTTTACCGGGGCCGCCGCACCCGAACAGGCCCGCGAACTGTACGCCGAATTCAATGCGGCCCTGCGCTCACACGGCGTGGAGGTACAGGAAGGCGTCTTTGGGACACACATGGTGCTGGATCTCATCAATGACGGCCCGGTGACGCTGATTCTCGACACGGCGGAGTGGGCCAGCTAGGAACAGATCAGGCTCTCACGTCTTCCACACGGCACTCACCCTTGCCCCCTAACATGCACACATGACCCGCCGTGTGTTTCGCCGCGCCATCCTCGTTTCCCTGTTGCTGCTCGGTGCTGCCGGGGCCGCCTCCTATACCGTGAAGGCAGGCGACACGCTCTATTCCGTGGCCCGCGCCAATGGCACCACGGTGGCTGAACTGACCCGCCTGAACCGCCTGCCAGGAACGTCGCTGGAAGTGGGGCAGGTGTTGACCCTGCCGGGCAGTGCGCCCGCAGTCTCCTCTTCGGCTCCCCCCGCTCCTGCCGCACCCACCTTGCCCACCGCCGGAACGTCTAGCCTGCAGGGGGTCACGGTGCGGGTTCCCTCCAGCCTGAAAATGGGCGACGGCTTTACGCTGCGGCTCAGTGGGTCGCGGGCGGGGCAGGCCACCGTGCGCTTTCCCAGCGAGGTGGGCGAGGATGTGCGTAAACCCAACGAAGTGCTGAAACCGATCGGCGCGGCGGGTGAATTTCTGGTGCCGGGGCGTGTGGTGCTGGGCAAAACGACCCCCGTGGTCTACGAGGTCAGCGTGGGCGGTGATCTGGTGCGCGGGCAGATTCCGGTCACCGGACTCGACCAGCCGATTCAGCACCTCAATTTGCCCGTCAGCGTGACCAACAAATTGCAAGACCCCGCCCGCGCCGCCGAGGAAGCCGCCGTAGAAAAAGCCTATGCCCGACGCTCGCCGCAGGTCTGGTCGCGGCCCTTTGCCCCCGCGTTGGCCAGTGTACGGGGCACCAGTTCGGGCTTTGGGCAGCCCCGCACCTACCTCGCAGGCGGCCCGGTGGCCTACCACTACGGCACCGATTACCCCGCTCCCACCGGAACTCCGGTTCTGGCTGTCAATGACGGCACCGTTGTCATTGCCGGAAAGTACCCGGTGCGCGGCAATCTGGTGGTCATCGACCACGGGGCGGGCGTGGTCAGCATGTACTTTCACCAGAGCCGCCTGATGGTCAAGGTGGGCCAGAAGGTCGTGCGCGGCCAGAAGTTGGGCGAGGTGGGGACCACGGGCCTGAGTGCCGGGCCGCACCTGCACCT
>JAQBPF010000422.1 GCA_028287665.1 Deinococcus sp.
CGGATACAAGGACATGCCGCTGAACGCCATCCGCCAGGTGCAGGTCGACATGGTGCAGCCACTGGCTGAACTGGCCGCCTCACTCATCCGGCTGACACAGGAACCGGAGCAGCATTGGGCACAACCCGGCGCTCAGGAAGAATTCGGTCGTGTCAGCGTGGAGGTTCAGATTGCGGCAGAGGGAAACGGCTTGGATCTGGGGGTGATGAACTTGGGAACACCGACCTCATTGACCTGCCCGGAATGTCACGGGACCCTGCTGCACATTCAGGAAGGCAACCGGATTCGCTACCGCTGCCATACGGGCCACGCCTATAGCCCCGCTGCCCTCCTGGATGAAGTGACCGAGGGCGTTGAAAAAGCGTTCTGGCAAACACTCCGGGTTCTGGAGGAGAAAAGACTGCTCCTGCAGGAAGTGGGCCAGGTCCTACAGATGAGTGCGCCTGGTGAAGCTTCCCAGTTTTTGAAGCTGGCAGCCGAGGCCAAAGTCAGGAGTCAGGCGCTCCACCACGTCATGTTTAACCCGCCGCTGCCCAGCAGTGCGGTGGGGGAGCATGAGGGTTGACCCAGGACTGTAGATTATCGGACGAGTACTGGCGTACAGGCCTAGGCATTCCTTAATATGAGAACAGGTTAAAGCCGCCTTTATTAGATCCACGTAAGGCAAACATTCTCCTACTGTCGAGCCTTTAGTGAGATCAGTAAGGTTGAGCTACCGCATCCGCCAGAATGAAATCAAGAGAGCGGAGATTCCTGCTCCGTATTCAGCTTGATTCATCTGGAGGCGTGACATGACCAGCAAAAGCGGCAACAACAAAAACAATGAGGCCAGCAGCGCACGCGGCTTCGCCCGTATGGACCCCCAGAAGCAGCGCGAGATTGCCAGCAAAGGCGGACAGGCGGCCCACGCCAGCGGCAATGCCCATCAGTTCACATCCGAAGAGGCGCGCGCAGCAGGCCGCAAAGGCGGACAGGCTTCTCGTGGCCGCGGCAAGACCGACGGCGCACCACAGACCAACACTCAGTCTGCCGATTGAAGCTCCCCGCTGACTTCACAGCCCGCCCCCATCACTTCTGATCGGGGCGGTTTTTCCTGGCCCAACCCCAGGGAACCTAGTTGATGGATTCGCTATTGGGCTGGGAACGGCTGTAAACCAGGTCACCCGCCACCCAGACCTGGGCCACATCGCTCTGGGTGCCGCCTGCAAACAGAGAGGCCAGGGCGCGTTCGGTGCTGGGGGCGTGCGACAGAACGGTGGCCATCACGCTGCCAGCGGCCGGGCGAAGATACACGGCATCAAAGCTTTTCCCGGTGCTGAAATCGCCAAGCTGGCCTTCCAACTGGAGGGCCTCGGCCCCGGCACGGGTGGCCAGATACAGCAGATGGGCGGGCGAAAGCGGCACGCCGTCCGGCCCCATCAACTGCTGCATAAAGTGCGCCTGCAAGCCTTCCTTGAGCATGGAAAAGCCGGTGCCGCCGCCCACATCGGTGCCCAACGAGACATGAACTCCAGCCGCCAGATGACGCTTGAGGGGAAACAGGCCGCTGCCCAGGGCCGAATTGCTACACGGGCAATGCGCGGCCGTGCAGCGGTGCTCAGCCATGGCGCCCAGTTCGCGGTCATTGGGATGAATGCTGTGTGCCAGAACGCTGCGGCGCGTGACCAACCCAGCCCGCTGATAGGTATCCAGATAATCACGGCTGCCCGGAAACAGCTCACGGACAGTTTCGACCTCGCGTCCGTTTTCGTTGATGTGGCTGGTAAACCGCACGTCCGGAAACTCAGTCATCAGCGCGGCACAGGCGTCCAGAATGCCCTCCGAGGCAGAGAGGCTGAAGCGCGGCGTGACCGCATACAGGGTGCGGCCCCGGCCATGCCACTCCTCAATTAAGGCCTTGCCTTCGGCATAGGCCCGGTCCGGCGTGGTGTGCAGTTCGGGGCGCAGCATTCGGTCCGAGACCACCTGGCCAGCCACGGCCCGCAGCCCGGCCCGGCTGGCTTCTTGAAACAGAATGCGAACCGCACTCGCAAAGTGAGAGCCGAAGATCAGTGCTGTGGTGGTGCCGTTACTGGTCAGGCCCGACACAAATTCGCGGGCAATGGCGGCCGCGTAAGCGTCCTCACCAAATTTGGCTTCTTCGGGCAGGGTGATGGTGTCGAGCCACTCCAGCAGCGGCAATCCCAGTCCCCCGATCACGCGCACCTGCGGGTAATGCACGTGGGTGTCTATGAATCCGGGCAGCAGCAGGCCGCCGCGCAGGTCCTCTACGGGCTCGGCGGGGTAGGCGGCGCGGACATCGGTATAGGAACCGCTCTGAACGATGGAGCCGCTCTGGACCAGGAGGCCGCCGTCATCTTCGATCTGGAGGGCGTGATCAGATTCAAATGGATTGGCTGGAGTATGCAAAAAAGTGGCGCGGTAGAGGGTCATGAAATCCTTTGAGGGGTCGGCGTTTGAGGGGCGGGAACGAACCGGGCTTCCAGCAGTTGAACGAGTTGCGCCGCCACACTGATGGCAATGACGGCGGGCGTCTTCCCACGGATTCCCGGCAGGCCGATGGGCGTGGTGATGCGTTCCAGGTCGGCTCCGGTATGACCCACCGCCTTCAGTTGCTCGCGGAACCGAATCCATTTGACGCTGGAACCGATCAGACCGATAAATCCCAGATCCGTCCGGCGCAGGGCCGCGTCACACAGGGCCGCGTCTTCGGCATGGTCGTGGGTCATGATGACCACGTGACTTCCGGCGGGCAACTCGGGCAGAGTCAATTCGGGAATAGGTGAGGGGTGCAGGTGAACGGTGGCGGCACCGGCAGCCAGCCCGGCCAGGCGTCCGGGGGCCAGTTGCGCCGGACGCGAATCCGTGAGGTGCAGGTGCACGGGCAACCGGGACAGAATCAGCGCCAATTCCAGGCCCACATGCCCGACCCCAAAAATGGCGATGTGGGGCCGCACGGTCGCCAGCGGCTCCAGCAGCAGGGTCACTTCACCGCCGCAGCACTGGCGGCCATGTTCGTTGTGGGCGCTGTCGGTCAGGCGCAGGGTCAAGAGTTCGGGGGTCTGGAGGCTGCGGCGGAGCAGGGCGCGGGCACGGGCGACGGCAGTGGCTTCCAGATTGCCGCCGCCCACGCTGTCCCAAGTGCACTCGGCACTGACGACCATTTTGGCTCCAGCCTCACGCGGGGTATGGCCGCGCACGGCGGCCACCGTGATCAGCACGCCTGCCTCGTTGTGGTCCGTGAGCTGTTGGAGGGCCGCGAGCCAGTTCATCAGCTCTTCTCCGGGGGGATCAGGGGGCGCAGAGCGACACGCTCAGTCATCCGCCGCGACGACTTCGGCCCGTGCCTGCCGCGCTTCTTCCAGCGCCCAGAACACGGCTTCGGGGGTGGCCGGACTGGCGAGCTGCTGCGCCCGCCCGCTGGGGCCGAAGGCGGCGGCGGCCTGGCGCAGGGCTTCACGCACACTGATGGCCAACATCAGGGGCGGTTCGCCGACTGCCTTGGAGCCGTACACCACGCCGTCTTCGGTGGCCTGCTCCAACAGGGCCACGTGAAACACTTCCGGCATTTCCGAAAAACTGGGCAGCTTGTACGTGCTGGCCGACTGGGTGGCCAGGCGGCCCCGGTGCGGGCCCTGAGAGGTGTCCCAGCGCAACTCTTCGAGGGTCAGCCAGCCCGCACCCTGCACGAAGCCGCCTTCGACCTGTCCGATATCAATCAGCGGAGAAAGGCTGTCTCCAACGTCGTGCAGCAGGTCGGCACGCAGGAGGCGGTAAGCGCCCGTGAAGCCGTCCACTTCCACTTCGGAGACCGACGCGCCGTAGGAGAAATATTTGAACGGCTCACCCTGCATGGCGGCACGGTCCCAGTGCAGGCCCGGCGTG
>JAQBPF010000486.1 GCA_028287665.1 Deinococcus sp.
GTGGCATTCCGCAGCCGGATCAGGTCGCCGCTGCCGGGGGGAATGGGCAGCGAGATGAAGGTCGGCTGAGGTTGAACTTCGGATGCATGTTCATGCACCAGCTGTCCACCCGCAATCCTGACGGTGCGCCAGGGCAAATCAGGAGCTTCTTCGGGGCGGTGGGTGGCCAGTACCACCGCCACGCCCGATGCATACACCCGCTCCAGCACGCGGCCCAGCGTGTGGCGTGCGCCTCTGCTCAGGCCGTCCGTGAATTCATCCAGCAGCAGGGCTTCCGGGCGGGGCATCAGGGCACGGGCCAGCACCACCCGCCGCCGCTGCCCATGACTCAGCGTCCGAAAATCGCGCTCCAGCAACGGCTCCAGCTCGGTCAGGGCCACCACTTCGGTCAGCCTCGTCAGGGCTTCCGGCGTGGGTTCCCACAGCCTCAGCGTGTCTCCCTCGAATCCGGCCAGCAGCACGTCCTGTACGGTCTGTTCCCACTCGCGGGTCAGGTAGAAGGCTTCGGCGTCCGGCCCGACTACGCTCAGGGTGCGGCGGGCGTGAACGGCGTGGCGCTGGGTCTGCCCCTTTAGGTGATAAATGCGTTCCCCCGCTGCGGGAGCCAGTTCGCCCGCCAACAGCCGCAGCAGCGACGTTTTTCCGCCGCCGTTCGGCCCAGCCAGGCGCAATGCCTCGCCCTGGTTCAGCGTCAGCGTCATGCCGTCCAGCAGCGTGCGCCCGCCTGCCACCACCCGCACGCCGCGCAGGTCTATCAGGGCCTGCGTTCCTGCCGCCATGTCCACCGTCATCCCGCCCAGTTTAGCTCCGGTCACGGCGGGAACTTCTGCCCCTCCCAGCGCGTACCTCTAGCATGGGATTTACAATTTTTGTGATCGTCCTGTTGCTGTTGGTGTTCGTCACTCTGCTGGCGGGCATCAAGAGTGTGCCGCAAGGCTACGAGTGGACTCAGGAACGGTTCGGCAAGTTCCAGCGTGCCCTCAAACCGGGGCTGAATATCATCATTCCGTATATAGACCGCATAGGCCGCCGCGTAAACATGATGGAACAGGTCATGGATGTGCCCAGCCAGGAAATCATCACCAAAGACAACGCACTGGTCACGGTGGACGGCGTGGTGTTTTATCAAGTGCTGGACTCTGCCAAGGCAAGCTATGAGGTTCGCAACTTAGAGCAAGCCACCCTCAATCTCACCATGACCAACATTCGTACTGTCATGGGCAGCATGGATCTGGACGAACTGCTGTCCAACCGCGATCAGATCAACGCCCGCCTGCTGATGGTGGTGGATGAGGCGACTGAGCCGTGGGGTGTGAAGGTCACGCGAATAGAGGTCAAGGACATCAAGCCGCCTGCCGATCTGGTCGCCAGCATGGCCCGCCAGATGAAGGCCGAGCGTGAAAAGCGGGCCAATATTCTGGACGCGGAAGGTTTCCGGCAGGCCGCCATTCTGAAGGCCGAGGGTGAAAAGCAGGCCGAGATTCTGAACGCTGAGGGCCGCCGCCAGGCCGCCTTTCTGGAAGCCGAGGCCCGCGAGCGGCAGGCACAGGCCGAAGCCGAAGCCACCCGCGTGGTCAGCGACGCGATTGCGGGCGGGAGTGTGCAGGCCGTCAATTACTTTATTGCCCAGCGCTACATCGACGCCCTGAAGGAAATTGCCATCGCTCCCAACCAGAAGACCCTGATTCTGCCCATCGAAGCCACGGCCGTGCTGGGCAGTTTGCAGGGCATCGCCGAGATTGCCAAGGAAGCCTTTGGCGTGGGCGGCAGCAACGCAGGTCTGGGTGGGTTCGGTCCTACGGGCAAGGGCCGAGGCTAGGGCCGTGCCCGACTGGCTGCCCACGTTGGAGCGCCTGCAACCCTGGCATTGGTGGGTGCTGGGCGCCATCCTGCTGATTCTGGAAGTGCTGGCTCCCGGCGTGTTTTTCGTGTGGCTGGCACTGTCGGCCTTCAGCCTGGGGCTGCTGGTGTTCGTGCTGCCCATGCCGGTGCCCCTGCAACTGCTGCTCTTTGGCGGCCTCAGCGTGGTGGCCGTGCTGGTGGGGCGCTACTACCTCAACCGTATCCCTGTGGGCGGCGAGGAAGGTGAGGGCCTGAACATGGGCGCACACCGCTTTACGGGCCGCACCGTGACCGTGACCACCGCCATAGAAAACGGCGTGGGCCGGGTGCGCGTCGGAGACAGCGATTGGCGGGCCACCGGGCCAGACGCCCCCGCCGGAAGCCGCGTGCGTGTGGTGGGGGCAGATGGCAGCACGGTACAGGTGATTCCAGAAGCCCTGCTGGAAGGTGTGAAATAGGAGTGGGGCCGTTCGGTAGGAAGCTGAGCAACAGGAAAAAGGCACGCGGCGGCAAACGTCAGGCGGCGCGGGTGGAAGCGTGGCGACAAGCCCATCAGACGCCCGACTTGGCCCACTTGGAACAGTACGGCTTCGACTACGCCAAATTGACGCTTGACCCTTGGTTCCGCCTTGATCGCCGCACGCCTCCTGCCCGTCTGCGCCGCCAAATGCTCGCCGCGTTGCTGGATGTCCGGGTAGCTTGGGCCGAAGCTTTTGACAATCAGCCGCCCGAGTATCTGGCCGTGTGGGTAGGCTGGCCCCATTTCATGGATTCTCAGGTGGTGCTGGCAACGGGGGAGCAGGCAAAGTATTACCGCTCGCTCCATCCGGTGCTTGAAGAATCTGCCCCCCTGCCCGCCGCGTTGGGCCTCACACCCGATCTGAGTACCAGCCAGACTGCTCTCCACTGGCGTGAAAGCTTGGATGAATCTCCATTCTTGCAAGATGAATTGCCCGATGATGGCGGAGTTTGGCTTGCCAGTCGGCCCCACCGTGTTACCACACTCCGGTCAGGCGGAGCGGTGTATTGGCTCCAGCGTGGGCGGGTGTGGATCGGGGAAGAGGTGTAGCCCAGTCAGTGTTCGTAGGACACATTCAGGCCATTCGGACGAAAAACGGTGGTTCAATGCCGATCTGCCTTGCCATGACCCACAGTTGCCCTTTGTGATGTGCCTCATGCTCCCGGTGGAAATCGACCAGGCGGTAGGCAGGCCACCTCGCGCCGCCAAACACCGTCAGTTCCTGGGTCAGATCCGCGTCGCTCAAGCTCAGCAGTTTATCTACAACCACCTGTGTATTTCCCCGCAATCGGGCCGCCGCACCGTCAAGTGTCGCGGAAGGTTCCTGAGCGCCCCACGTTCCCTCAGACAACATATCCACAACTCCGGCCCCTGTACTGAAGAGGTGATCTACCGTCTCCGTGATACTTTTGCCGCCTTCCCAGGCCGTCCGGTCTCCATATTCGGGAGGAATGCGGTCAAGAAGATCAAGGAGTGCGGCGCGGTGTTGCTGGAAGGCTTGGGCGTAGACCTCGGCTGGGTAAGGCATTCTATCCACCTCCAGACCTACCTTAAACCTCCCGGTACAGAGAATCCAGATGGGCAGGTCAGACCAAAAAAATCCCCCACCAACTGGCAGGGGATGCGTTGTGATTCTGAATTCAGCGCTTGCTGAACTGAGGAGCGCGGCGGGCCTTCTT
>JAQBPF010000492.1 GCA_028287665.1 Deinococcus sp.
GACGCTCATTCCGCCCAAGCGCATGAGCCTTGAAGACGCCCTGGAGTACATCAGCGACGATGAACTCGTGGAACTGACGCCTCAGAGCATCCGTCTGCGGAAGAAAGTCCTGAACCCCAGCATGCGGAAGTAATTCCGATTGAGGGCTGACTTTTGGCCCTCGATCCGAGTGAAACGAGTGGGAAGAAGTACGGATTTCGGAAGGTGGATGAACAATGGGTGCTGTTCCGATTGTTCAGGAACCGGACGGAATCCGTACTCAGTTAAAGGTTCAGCTCTAGCACGCGCCCCGGCTCCGGCTTGGGCGCGTGCTTTTTGCTTGTGCTTATTCCGCTGTCTCTGACCCAGTAGCCAATGTGAAGGCCTACTTGTCTGACATTCGCCCTTGCAGGGGCTTGGGGTTGCCTTTATCCTGATCATAGGACTCAGGATTAATGACCCGACTCCACACCAACCCCACCGTTTCCGCACCCTCCGACACCCATACCCGCTCGCTGTTGGTGGCGGCTGAAGCGGTGTTGGCGCACCTTCATCCACGCGCCCCGTTGCGGTTGGCACAGGTCACGCTAGATGGGGGCGTCAGCTATGCCGCTGCGCCCGACACGGATGCTCTGCGCCTGAACCGTGCCCTGGCCGAAGAGGTGGTGCTGGTGGCCTCGGCACAGGCGGCGGCGGCGGCCTTATTGGGTTGTGTGGCCACACCAGTTGGAGTGCAGCGTGACGCGGGCGAATTGTTGGCCCTGGCTCTGACCGACCCCGAAGAACAGGGCGTCTTGCCCGCCTACCTGTCGATTCTGGAAGCGCGTGCGCGTATGCTGCTGCGCCGCTCCTGGGCAGAGGTCGAAGTGGTGGCGGCAGGCCTGCGCGAACTGGGGCAACTGGACGCCCGCGATGTGGCCCACCGAATTTCCTGTGCCCAGAGCATTCGCGGCACGCTTCTGAACTGAGCATCGTTCAGGCATTCGGGTTGGCCCTGGTCTCATTGAATTCTGGCGCTTCAAGCGGCCCAGAGCAGCGTATAGATCGTCCAAGTCGGCGTTTTTCTGACTTGGCGTAGAAAACCACGCGGGACAGTCGGAATTGTAGGCTGGTATTCATTTTGCAAGCCAGGTCACGATGATTGCTGGGCGGTCAGTTCATCCTGCGGATACAGGAGAACTCCCATGAATGACACCTCCAAGTCTTTGGTCAGCCGTTGCGACGCCACTTCTTGCCGCTATAACGAAGATATGCAGTGCCACGCCGGACAGATTGAAGTACAGATGGTGATGGGTGAAATGGGCGCACAGATGGCCCACTGCATGACCTTCGCGCCCGAAGACGGGGCCGATATGACCCAGGGAATGCAGGCCAATCCCGGCCACGACTGAATAACCATGGTTCGGCACCCCAGAACACTGTAGCCAGCACTTCAGCCCAGACTCAGGTTTGGGCTTTTTGCTGTCTCAGAGCACCAGCACGCCGTGATGCTTGGCTTTGTCCTGCGGCTCCACATGAATGGTCACGTGTGCGCCTTCCATCTCGGCCCGGATCGCGTCTTCCAGCCGGTCGCAAATGGCGTGCGCGTCGCTGACGGTCATGTCGCTGGCCACCACCAGATGAAACTCGACGAAGGTGGTGCGGCCCGCGTGCCGGGTACGCAGATCATGAATTTCCAGTGCACCCTCGGCCTGCTCGCTGATGACGGTGCGAATCCGGCGTTCGGTCACAGGGTTCACGCCTGCATCCATCAGGCCGCCCACGCTTTCACGCATCAGGTTCCAGCCGCTCCAGAGGATATTCAGGGCCACCAGAACGGCCAGTGCCGGGTCAAGCACATGCCAGCCTGTAAACTTTGCCAGCAGCACGCCGATCAGCACACCCACGCTGGTAATCACGTCGCTGAACACGTGCTTGCCATCGGCCAGCAGCGCCGGACTGCGGGCGGTACGGCCTACGCGCAGCAACACGCCTGCCCAGACGGCGTTGATCACGCTGGCGATCAGGTTCACGCCCAGGCCCAGTAGCGGCGCGTCCACCACTTTGGGGCTTGTCAGATCGGGAATGGCGACGCGCAGGATGCTGACCGCCGCCAGCACGATCAGCACGCCTTCCGCCACCGCGCTCAGATATTCGGCTTTGGTGTGTCCGTAAGGATGATTGGCATCGGCAGGCCGCGCCGCCACCCAGAGCGCCAGCAGCGCCCCGCCAGCGGCGACGACGTTGATCACGCTTTCCAACGCGTCTGAGTACAGCGCCACGCTGCCGGTGAGGAAGTAGGCCACGAATTTCAGGCCCAACACCACGGTCGCCACCACCACGCTGAAGGCCGCGATGCGGATCAGGGACGTGGGAGGCGCAGGGGGCAGGGAGAGAGGGCCAGAGGTCATCCGTAACAGGCTAACAGGGTTAGGCGCGGCGAAAACGGTGCCCGAGGGGGGAACAGAATAGGCAACGTCGGAATGGGGGCTATTACGCCCATCACATAACGTGGCCTGATACACTTGTTCGGTGACTGTGCCGGATTCCGTTCCTTCCAATTTGCCTGCTTCTGAACTCCTGAGCCAACTGAACCCCAATCAGGCGCAGGCCGCCGACCATTACACCGGCCCCGCGCTCGTTATTGCGGGAGCGGGCAGCGGCAAAACGCGCACGCTGATCTACCGGATTGCCCACCTGATCCAGCATTACGGCGCAGACCCCGGCGAGATTCTGGCGGTGACCTTTACCAATAAGGCCGCCGCCGAGATGCGTGAGAGGGCCAAGCATCTGGTGACTGGGGCCGACAAACTGTGGATGAGCACCTTCCACAGCGCGGGTGTGCGGATTCTGCGGGCGTATGGCGAGCATATCGGGCTGCGGCGCGGCTTCGTGATTTACGACGACGACGATCAGATGGACATTCTGAAGGAGATTATGGGGGCGGTGCCGGGCATTGGCCCCGATACCAATCCCCGCGTGCTGCGCGGTATTCTGGACAGGGCCAAGAGCAATCTTCAAGTTCCCGCCGACCTGGAACGCTGGCCTGAGCCCTATATCAGCGGCCTGCCCCGCGAAACCGCTGCCGAGGTGTACCGCCGCTACGAGGCCCGCAAGAAAGGCCAGAATGCCATCGACTTTGGCGACCTCATTTCAGAAACGGTGCGCCTGTTTAGGGAAGTGCCCAGCGTGCTTGACCGAGTGCAGGACCGCGCCCGCTTTATTCATGTGGACGAGTATCAGGATACGAACAAGGCGCAATATGAATTGACACGCCTGTTGGCTTCCAGAGACAGGAACCTATTGGTTGTAGGCGACCCCGATCAATCCATCTACAAGTTCCGTGGTGCAGACATTCAGAATATTCTGGACTTTCAGAAGGATTACGCCGACGCCAAGGTGTATATGCTGGAGCACAACTACCGTTCCAGCGCCAAAGTGTTGGGCATTGCCAACCGCCTGATCGAGAACAACTCTGAACGCTTAGAGAAAACACTGTTGGCTGTTAAGGATGACGGGCATCCTGTGGTGTTTCACCGCGC
>JAQBPF010000497.1 GCA_028287665.1 Deinococcus sp.
GACGACATCAACTGGACCACACCTGAACTTCAAAAGTTGCTGGAGCAGGGCCGCGCCGCAACCTCGCAGGCCGACAAGGCCAAGGCCTACGCCCAGATCCACGAGATTACCTACAACGCCAACTACCGCATTCCCATGGTGCACAGCAATCCTCTGGCTGCCGCCCGTACCTACCTGAAGGGTTGGATTCCCAGCCCACTGGGCAGCGAGGCGTACAACAAGATTTCCGTGGTGGGCAAGAAGTAAGTTCAAAAAGTAGGTTTTTTTGGGGAGCACTGCGATTTTATGTACTCTCCAGGTGAACTGAGAAGGCAGTGTTCAGATCTGTAAGCCAGAACCGGCCCAGGCCAGCGCAGGGCTTCAAAACACACTGACAGGGGGCGGGGTCGGCCAGCACAGGCCAGCCCCGCCTCCTTTGCTCTGTTCCCTCAACCCTGATTGCACTCGGGCCAACTTGCGCTGATTCGGGAAAGTCTCCCGACTCGCAGAGCGGCGCAGCAACCCGGAGCGATGGCAAAAAGTACGGACTGGCGGCGATGGACGAACATCCAGTGTGGTGACCGATGTTCGGAAGTTAGAGCCGGGCCGTATAGGCCCACAGCAAGCCGGGTAAACTGAGTCTGGCCCCACAATGGCACCCGTATGACATCCTCCTGCTGTTCTACGTTTCCCGTATTTCTTCTAGCATCTGCATTTTTTCTACAACAAGAGGGGGCTTTTCCTTGGGCAGTTACCTGATTCGCCGCATCCTAAGAACGCTGCTGGTCATGCTGGGCATCAGCTTGCTGGTCTTCGTGTTTGTGCGTTCTATTCCCGGCGACCCCGCCACCGCCATGCTGGGCGAACGTGCCACGCCGCAGGCGGTCAAGAATCTCCGGACTCAACTGGGACTCGACAAACCCTGGTTCTTCAATCCAGCCAATCCGCTGGACGCGCAGTATCCGAAATACGTCGCGGCACTGGCCAAGGGCGACCTCGGCAGCGGGATCAAGAGCAACATTCCGGTGCGCGACGAGTTGGGCTCACGCTTTCCGGCCACCGCCGAACTGAGCCTGGCCGCCCTGTTTTTTGCTCTGGCCATTGGCCTTCCCGCTGGCATTCTGGCGGCACTGCGCCGCAATAGTATCTGGGACAACCTGGCCACCACCATCAGCCTGGTGGGCGTGAGTATGCCCGTCTTCTGGCTGGGCCTGCTGCTGTCTTACTTTTTTGCCGTCAAGCTGGGCTGGCTGCCGCCCAGTGCCCGGCTGGGCAACGAATCCACTCTGCAACCCATTACCGGGTTTTATGTGCTGGACGGCCTGTTGCGCGGCAAACCCGCCGACGCATGGGACGCCCTGCGCCACCTGATTTTGCCCGCCATCGCGCTGGGCAGCATTCCGCTGGCGATCATTGCCCGCATCACACGCAGCAGTCTGCTGGACGTGTTGGGGCAAGATTATGTGCGGACGGCCCGCGCCAAGGGATTGTCTCAGCGCACCATCACACTCAAGCACGCCCTGAGAAATGCGCTGCTGCCCGTGGTCACGGTGATCGGCCTGCAAGCTGGAGCCTTGTTGGGCGGCGCAGTGCTGACCGAAACCATCTTTTCCTGGCCCGGCATCGGGTCGTGGGTGTACGAGGCCATCAGCCAGCGCGACTATCCGATTATTCAGGGCGGCGTGATTTTTGCGGCGCTGGTGGTCAGCGTGACCAACCTGCTGGTCGATCTCAGCTACGCCTCTCTTGATCCCCGGATTCAGTACAGATGAGCCTCGTGATGCCCGTTTCATTCACAGGGGGAACCCCATGACCGTCATCTCCCCCACCGCTGCCCCCAAAACCAAGCGGCAGCCCAGCATCTTCTCGCGGCGGTTTCGGCGCAGCACACCCGGCAAGGTCGGCGCTGTCATTGTGGCCATCTTTGTCTTGCTGGCAATTCTGGCCCCCATCCTGAAGCCTTACGACGCCTCCAGCGACCGCAATTACCGCCTGAATCTCAAGCCGCCCAGTGTGGCCGCCCTGTGGAACAAGGAAGTGGCCGAAGAATACCGTGACCCCGTGACAGGTCAGGTGGACGCCTGGTCGCACCCGTTCGGCACCGACAATCTGGGCCGCGACGTGCTGACCCGCGTATGGCACGGCACCGCCATCAGCCTGAAGGTCGGCGTGGTCAGTACGGTGCTCGCGCTGGTGATCGGTACCCTGGTCGGCGTCCTGGCCGGATTTTTCGGCGGCTGGTTCGACAGCATTACAGGTTACCTGTCGGACGTGATGCTGGCCTTTCCCAGCATTCTGCTCGCCATCGGCTTTGCCAGTATCTTCAGTGCCGACAATCCGCCCCTGCTGATCAGTGCCATCAATAAATTATTTGTGCTGGGGAGCCCGCAACTCGTGACGGCGATGCTGGCTGTATCACTGGTCCAGATTCCCGTGTATATGCGCCTCTCCCGCGCCGTGGTGCTGGGTCTGCGAGAGCGGGAATTTGTGCAGGCTTCGGGCGCACTGGGGGCCACCCAGATTCGCACCGTGTTCAAGCATGTGCTGCCCAACAGCCTCTCGCCGCTGATCGTGCAGGGCGCCCTCAGCATTGCCACCGCCACCATCGAGGTCGCCGCGCTGGGTTTCCTCGGTATCGGCGCTCAGCCCCCGCTGCCCGAGTGGGGCACCATGATCAGCGACTCCCGCCAGTACTACGTGGATTCGCCGTGGACGATGATCTTCCCCGGCCTCGCCATCTTCCTGACGGTGCTGGGCTTTAACCTGCTGGGCGACGGCCTACGCGATGTGCTTGACCCGCGCAGTACGCAGTAGAGCCAGAAACTTTGAAAGACAAATAGAAAGGACGCAGACCAGTTTCAGTCTGCGTCCCTTCTTGTTTAGCTCTTTGTAGCTCCAGCCTCAGAGCCGCTTAAACCCGCCCTTTCTCCTTGTCCCACGCGGCAAATGTCTGGCCCCCATCGGCCAATTGTTTCAGCAGAGGCGCGGGCGTCTGGCCGTAGTTTTCCAGTGCCGCAGCGACGTTGCTCAGGCCCATCTCATCGGCGTACTGCATGGGGCCGCCCCGGTAGGCGGGGAATCCATAGCCGTAAATGTAGATCACGTCGATGTCGCCCGCACGCTGGGCGATGCCTTCTTCCAGAATCTTCGCGCCCTCATTGACCAGACTGTAGGCCAACCGTTCGGTGATTTCCTGCGGGCTGAGTTCGCGGGTCTGAAGGCCTTTTTCGCTGCGGTAAGTGGCGATCAGGTCTGACATTTCGGTGCTGGGCACAGGCTTTCTGCCGTCGGGATAGTCGTAGATTCCCGCCTGCGTTTTCTGCCCCTTGCGGCCCTGCGCCACGATCCGGTCCAGCCAGCCGTCGGGTTGCGGTTCCCCGCGCACCTTGGCCTGATGCTGCCGGATGGAATAGCCGATATCCAGCCCCGCCATATCGGACATCTCAAATGGCCCCATCGCCAGCCCCAGCGCGTGCATGGCCGCGTCTACATCCTGCGGGTTCGCGCCTTCCTCGACCAATTTCCGGGCCTCGTCGCCGTAGCGGTGCACCATGCGGTTGCCCACGAAGCCGTCGCAGACGCCCACCACCACGCCCACTTTCTTGATCTTGCGGGCGAGGGCCATGCTGGTGGCCAGTACCGAGGCACTGGTTTTCTCGGCCCGCACGATTTCCAGCAGCTTCATCACGTTGGCGGGGCTGAAAAAGTGCAGACCGATCACACTTTCGGGGCGGGAAGTCACGCTGGCAATTTCGTTCACGTCGAGCGTGCTGGTGTTGCTCGCCAGAATCGCGCCGGGCTTGGCAATTCCGTCCAGGCGCGTGAAAATATCCTTTTTCACGTCCATGTTTTCAAAGACGGCTTCGATGATGATGTCGGCCTGCGCGAGATCATCCATAGAAAGCGTGGGCGTCAGCAGGGCCATTCGCGCCTCTACATCCTCCATGCTCAGGCGGCCTTTTTTGGCGGTGTTCTCGTAGTTGCGGCGAATCGTCGCCACGCCCCGATCTAGCGCGTCCTGAGCGGTCTCCACGATGGTCACGGGAATCCCCACATTCAGGAAATTCATGGCGATGCCGCCGCCCATGGTGCCCGCGCCGATCACGCCCGCGCTGCGGATATCGGTCATGGGGGTGTCTTTGCCGATGCCGGGCACACGGGCGCTCTCGCGTTCGGCAAAGAAAATGTGGCGCAGGCCGCGCGATTGCGGTGAATCTTTGGCCTGCAAAAACAGCCCAGCCTCGGCGTTCCAGCCTTCCTCAAAGGGGCGGGTGGCAGCGATTTCGGTCAGGTCGACGATCATGCCCGGCGACAACTGGCCCCGGTGGGTTTTGCCCAGGCCAGCGCGGGCAGCGGCAAACAGTTCGGGGGTTGAGCCGTCTACGCTACGCTCAGAGACACGGGGCAGCGGGCGGGCATCGGCGTGGGCGCTGGCAAAAGCAACGGCAGCGGTACGCAATTCGGCTTCAGTTTTGCCCTGCACCAGTTCGTTGATCAGGCCCACCTGTGCGCCCTCGGCGGCTCCGATGGGACTCCCCGACAGCATCATTTCCAGGGCTTTTTGTGCGCCCACCACACGGGGAAGGCGCTGTGTGCCGCCCGCACCGGGGAAGATTCCCAGCTTGACTTCGGGCAGGCCCAGCTGAGCGCCCGCCAACGCCACGCGGTAGGTGCAGGCCAGCGCCACTTCCAGGCCGCCGCCCAACGCCGTACCGTGAATGGCCGCCACAGTGGGCTTGGCAAAAGCGTCCAGCCGCGTGATGAAGCCGCGCAAATCGGGGGCCTGTTCACGGGGCAGATCGAAGGTTTTGATGTCGGCCCCAGCGATAAAGGTGCGCCCGCCGCCGATGATGACCACCGCCTTGATGCTCTGATCCTGTTCGGCCACGTCCAGACCTGCGTGCAGGCCTTCCGGCACACCGGGCGAAAAGGCATTGACGGGCGGATTGTTGATGGTGAGGATCAACACGTCGCCGTCGCGGGATTGATCGATCAGAGAAGTTGGGGCAGTGGTCATGGGTGAAGCCTCCTGGGGAAAGAAGTTGGGGCAGAACTGAGGGTTGGTGCGTCATGCTGTCATGCCTTACGGCCTGCGGTCAAATACGTTGACGTTCAGAGTGTCCGTGTACGTTCACTTTCAGGATTCAGTCAGGTATGCTTCGGCTTATGACCGATACGACTTCAGGCGGGGCGGCGCAGACGGGGCCAACACAGGCGATGCAGACACAGACGATGAGGGCCATTGTGGTGGAGAAACTGGGTGCGCCCGACGTGATGCAGGTGCGTGAAGGCGTGCC
>JAQBPF010000007.1 GCA_028287665.1 Deinococcus sp.
GCTGGTGCCCACGCCGCCCACCACCTGGAATGAATTTATTTCGCTGGCCCAGAAGAACACGGGGAACGGCAAGATCGGCTTTCTGGTGGACCTCACCAACGCCTACGCCAACTACGGCATCTTCAGCGCTTACGGCAGCTACATCTTCAAAAACAATGCCGGAACCCTGAACGTGAAAGACGTGGGGGTCGGCAACGCGGGGGCGCTGAAGGCCGTATCGCTGATGAACGATCTGCGCTATAAGTACAAACTCGTGCCCGAAGGCGTGTCGAACGACGTCGTCAAAAGCGCCTTTGTGGATGGCCGCGCCGCCATGATCATCACTGGGCCCTGGGACATGGGCGACATCAAGAAAGCGGGCATCAAGTACGGCATCTCCAACCTGCCCACTCCTCCCGGAGCCACCTCCAAATGGTCCCCCTTCGTGGGCGTGCAGGGCGTGGTCCTGAACGCCTACGGCAAAAACAAGAACGCCTCGGCGCAGTTTGCCAAACAGCTGATCACCAGCACGTCGCAGGTGTCGTTCAATCAGGCGGGCGGGCGCATTCCGGTCAGCCTCGCCGCCCGTACCAAACTGAAAGCAGACCCGGTGGTGGCCGGATTCGGCAAGGCGATTTCGGCAGGCACGCCCATGCCCAATGTGCCGCAGATGGGATCGGTGTGGGGGCCGTGGGGCAGCGCCGTCAGCCAGAGCGTGCAGAAACCCAACCCCAACTACGCCTCCATTCTGGACGGGGCCATGAGGGAAATCAGCAGCAGCATCAAGTAAGAGGGGAGAGGCGGTCGGCCAGATTCAGAGCGTGAGACTCTGAACTGGCCGACGGTGCTGTCATGAAAGCCAGCCGCGGGGCAACAGCCTCAGGGCACGATGACGACCTTGCCCTGAATGGTGCGGGATTCGGCCAGTTCCAAGGCGGCACCAGCGTCTTTCAGAGAAAACCTGGCGGCGATCTGCGGATGGATGGCGCCCTGTTCCAGCAGCTTCAGCAGCGCCGTCAGATCAGTTCGGAAGCGGCGGCGAAAGGCGGCCAGGCCGATGGTGTGGCCTCCCCAGAAGTTGTAGAACGACACCCGGTGCGAATTGGGCAGCACGTTCCAGAGGGTGATCTGCGAGAGCATCTCCACAAAGAGACGAAGCACAGACGCCGTGTCATTCAGCCCCGAGGCAGTGCCGTAGCAGATCAGCCGTCCGCCCCGTGCCAGCAAACTGAACGAGGTGCGGGCACTCTCCAGGCCCAGATGATCGAAGGCGGCCTGTACGCCCCCCGGAGCCAGCGCCCGGACCCGCGCGGCCAGGTCTGGAGCGCCGTAATCCACAGGCTCGATCCCGGCAGCCCTCAATGCTGCGTGATGCCGGGGAGCAGCGGTGCCGATGACCCGAATGCCTGCGTGAAGGGCCAACTGACTGAGGACTGTCCCGACGCCGCCATTGGCCCCGTGCACCAGGATCGTCTGGCCGGGTTTGACATCTGCGCTGCGGTAAAGCATCTGCCACGCGGTCACGCCGTTGACCAGCACGGTTTCCACCAGGGCAGGATCAAGCCCGGAAGGCACCGGCACGAGGTCGGCCGCCGGAACGAGGCTGTGGGTGGCCCATCCGCCCGTTTTGGTCACGGCAGCGACCCGCCTGCCGATCAGCTCTGAGGCAACTCCGCCGCCTACAGCAAGCACCGTGCCCACAAAATCGTAGCCGGGAACAAACGGGAACTTGGGCTGACCGGGATAGCGCCCCCGCCGCATGGATTGCTCGGCAAAGGAAACGCCGCTGGCCTCCATCTGAACGAGCACCTGCCCGGCGGCCGGGGCAGGCAGCGTGCGCTGGCGAAGCTGTAATCCGGAAGGTTGAACCAGGCCGGGCATGATGATTTCGGTGGTCAGGGTGCTGGTCATGGGAATCTCCTTGAAGGGTAGAGGATGTAGAGTGACTGATCACTCACCAGGTGTGAACAAAAAAGAGTGCCTGGAAACGGCGGGGCAACTAGGGATGACGCAGGCCCGCGGTCAGCAGGAGTGCCCAGGCCGGGGTGTCGTGTTCCAGTCCGGCAGTCACGACCAGATGGCACAGTTGCCCGTAGGCGATGAACTGCTGCACAGCCTCGTCGGACGCGCCGGAACGGGCTTTGACGGAGGTGGTGATCTGCTGGAGGCCCTGCCGAAGCGCCGAACGAATTTCGGGCACGGCCGCCGCCGATTGGGCATGAACCTGAAGCATCAGCAGGTTGCGGTCAGAGATCAGGTCGGCGTAGATACCGCCCATAGACCGCAGGAGCCCTTCGGGCGTCTGGTCGTTGCTGGCATCGGCCCCGCGCAGGAGTGCCGTCTGGATCAGGTCATAGCAGCGCTGCAAGGTCGCAACAAACAGAGCCTCCTTGGTGGGAAAGAGTTTGAACACGTAGGCCGGAGAAATCTGTGCGTGTGCCGCAACAGCAGTAATGGGGGTTCCCAGATAACCAGATTGGGCAAACACCACCAGGGCACTGTCCAGCACCGTTTCGCGCCGGGCTTCAGCAGTAGAGAGAGAAGAAACTGCGGTTGCCATGTGAGTGACTATACACTCACTGTTCCGAAGAAGCAAGACCGCACCTTCAGTCAGGCTGAAGGCCACACGGCGAGGGGTGGAATCAAGAGAACGTCAACTTCAATCTCCGGAAGCGACCGCCCCTCTGGCCCCTGTTTCGCGCCGCGCCAGCCACACCGCCAGCAGCAGCAACAGCCCGCACAGCACGGCGATCAGCACAAACAGACTGTGCGGCGACACGGCAAAAATGGCTCCGGCGATGCCCGCTGCCGGAATGGCACACAGCAGGGTCAGGGTCTGCACCGCCGAATAGAGGTCTGCGGTTCCCTCTCTGGGCAGGCGGCCAAACAGGGCGGCGTCGCGGTACGTCTGAGTGAGGAAGGTACTTCCGACCAGCAGGCCCACCACCGCCAACATGATGCCCACATGGCCCGCCGGAACCAGCAGCAGCAGCACTGCGCCGATCAATCCCAAGCTGCGCGTGACGACCAGGGTGCGGCCCACGGGCAGACCAGCCAGCCGGGGCAGGGCCACCCAGTACAGCAGCACCGTCACGAACGCGCCCACAAACGGCACGAACGAGAGCGTCTGGGCGCTGAAGTGCAGCGCTTCCTGAAGAAACAGAATTTGAAAGAGGCTGAGCTGCTCGATAAAAACGGTGAGCAGGTAGAAGGCGGTCATGCTGAGCAGGCCGGGGTGACCGCGCATCCCTGCCACCATCTGAAGTGCGTGCCGCACGCTGTCCATCAGGCCCAGCTCACGGTGCTGCTCCATGGCCGCCACACCACTCTTGGTTTCATCGGTGATGGCGTTGCGCCACAGGAACATCACCGTCATGCCGACGCCGCCTAGCGCATAAAACCCCCGCATGGTGTCTGTCACGCCGTGCTGCGCGATGACCAGGCCGACCAGGGGGGTCAGCAGTCCGCACACGGTCACGATCAGGTTGATGATGCCGAAAACCCGCGCCCGCTGACGCTCTTCCACGTCCTCGATCAGCAGCAGACTCCACGACACCGCCACGATTCGCCCGCTGGCACTCAGGGCGGCGGCCAGCGCGAAGGCTGCAAAGCTGTGCGCGGTGGCCCACACGAACATGGGAATGGTCCAGGAGATCAGGTCACCGATCAAGGTCGTGCGCTTGCGTCCCACCCGGTTGGTGATCGGCGCGGCCACCGCCTGAAACAGAAAAGACAGGGCCAGGGTGACCGAACCCAGCAGCCCGATCTGCGTGCTGGACAGACCCACACTCCGCATATACAGCGGGGCGTAATAGATGACCACCGTGCCGAAAATGCCCCACAGCGGCTCCATCAGAATCGAGTTGCGGGCATTTCTGGGCAATTCTGCCAGCGCCCTCAGTTGCAGTCCTCTAGCCACGTTTTCCCCCGTGTGGGGCACCGGGCACAGGCCCGGTTCTCCGAAAGTGTCGTTCAAAAAACATAAGCAGGCAGCCACTCAGACCAGAGGAGAAAGTTCGGACAGACGGAGGAAGCAGGTGAATTCTGGCTGAGTCTCCAGCATAGGCAGGTACTATGGCACAATTAAAGACACAAACGAGCAGAATAAAGCACAGTCGAGCAGGAGTGCTATGGTGGCCTCATGTTCGCAGAGGAGCGCCAGAACAAGATTCTATCGGAGCTGAGGCAGGCCGGCCGGGTCGAAGTGCAGACTCTGGTCGAGCGGTTCGCCGTGTCCGAGCATACGATCCGGCGCGATCTGAAGGCCCTGCAACGGCGCGGCCATCTTCACAAGACGCACGGTGGAGCGGTGACCCTCGACACACCGCACCTGGATTGGCAGGGACGTGTCTCGGCCCTTCCGGAAGCCAAGGACCGAATCGGACGCCGGGCCGCCGCGCTGATCGGGCCGGGCGAAACGGTGATTCTAGACGCCAGCTCGACCACCCTGGCTCTGGCCCGGCACCTCACGGTGAGGCCGCTGACCATGATTA
>JAQBPF010000033.1 GCA_028287665.1 Deinococcus sp.
TGCTGGCGAGTCTGGGACTGTGGGTGCTGCCGCTGGTGCTGCTGGCGAGCCTACCCGGTGTGATCATCAGCAACCGGTTTGGTGTGGCGGGCTACCAGATGCTGCGCCGCCAGTCCCACGATGCCCGCGTGCAAAATTACCTCGGCAGCCTGCTGACCTCCGATACGCTGGTCAAGGAAGTGCGGCTGTTCGGCTTCGAGCCCTACCTGCTGAAGCGCTGGCGTGAGTACTACCTGGGCTTCCGCGTGCAGCTCGAAACCCTGGTGCGCCGCCGCTCGGCGTGGGGATTCGCGGCCTCATTGGGATCGGCCCTGCTGATCGGGTTGGCCAGTGCGTTGGTGCTGCGCCGCGCCGCCGCCGGGCAGATCACGGTGGGCGATTTCAGCATTTTCGTGCTGGGGATCGCGCAGGTGCAGTCCACAGTGGCGGGGCTCCTCAACGGGGTCAGCGGCATCTATCAGAACCTGCTGTACATGCGGAACCTCTTCGATTTTCTGGAACTCCCCGACCGTGACCTCTCGGCGGGCGAACTCTGGCAGGGCGACATCGACACCATCGAGTTTCAGGACGTGGGCTTCCGCTACCCCCTCACCGACCGCGATGTGCTGCGCGGCGTGAATTTTACCGTGCGGCGCGGCGAGGCGCTGGCGCTGGTGGGCGAAAACGGGGCAGGGAAGACCACGCTGGTGAAGTTGCTTACCCGGCTGTTTGAACCGACCGGGGGCCGAATTCTCCTGAACGGCCAGGATGCCGCGCGTTTCTCGCCGCGCAGTGTGCAGCAGCAGATGAGCATTATTTTTCAGGACTTCGGGCAGTACCAGATGAGCGCCCGCGAAAACGTGGCGATTGCCGAAGTGAGC
Source organism: Deinococcus sp. (assembly GCA_028287665.1). Taxonomy (GTDB): domain Bacteria; phylum Deinococcota; class Deinococci; order Deinococcales; family Deinococcaceae; genus Deinococcus. The sequence continues at coordinate 861 of JAQBPF010000033.1, forward strand.
CGCCTGGGTGACGATGCCGGGGTCGAGAAAGCCGTCGAGCAAGCCGGTGCGGCCTACGTCGATGCGCTTCCGCAGGGGCTGGATACGCCGCTGGGACGGCTGTTTCAGGGCGGACGACAACTGTCGGGCGGGCAGTGGCAACGGCTCGCGCTGGCGCGGCTGTACTTCCGCGCGGCCTCCGTGCTGGTCTTTGATGAACCCACCGCCGCCCTTGACGCCCGCGCCGAATTTGAGACCATCGAGGCGCTGCGGGCCGAGGCAGGCGACCGCATCACGCTGCTGATCTCCCACCGCTTTTCCACCGTGCGCCTGGCCGACAAAATCATCGTGCTGGAAGGCGGCCTGATCGTCGAATCGGGCAGCCACGACGAACTGTTGGCCCAACGGGGCAAGTATGCCGCTCTGTACGATCTTCAGGCACGGGGCTACGCCGCCAGTGAACCTGCCGCGACCGTCCCAGCGGGGTCCAGCCGCTAAAGCGTGCTGTTTTCTTCTGGCCACACCAGGCAATAGAAATGGGCTGGCTTAGAGTTTGAGCCAGCCCGGAGCGGAGTTGATGTTGTTGTGACCAGAAGCTCAGTAACGGGGCAAGCCGGCCAACCCGCCGAATTCCTGAATCAATCGGTTGGCATGTTCGCCGTGCAGGCGTTTGACCTCCACCCCGTACAGATCGGTCAGGTCGGGGAGCACTTCTTCCAGAGTGACCCGCTCCATCAGGCTGCCGTCCAGTGGGCTTTCAGTGAGGTCTTTCTTGCCCGTAAAGTAGGGCACTTCGCGGTTGTGACTGCGGTAGAGATGAAACTGCGAGCCGTCTTCAGGAATGATCAGCTGATAAATCCTGGCCTGCTGAACCAGGTCCAGAACACGTTCCAGTTCCATCACGCCGTGTTCCTGAATCTGATCGAGCAACTGCTGTGCGGTCGTGTGACGGTGCGCCTCGACGAAAGGCATAATTTTTTCCAGAATCTCAGCAGGATTTGCCGACTGGGTTCCGCCCACCACATTGGTTTCCCCGATCACCGTGTAGGGCGCTTTGGCCGGAATCTCGGCCTTGAACTCTGCCAGTCGTTGCACAGTGCCCACCAGAATCAGCAGGTCTATTTCCAGAAGCGGCAGCATCCGCCCCAGTTCTGCGGCCATCTGGTTGTAAAAGCGTTGGCGCATCGCGTCTTCGCGCGCTTCAAACAGATCGGTGCCGCTGTCGCTGCGTGGACCGCTGCCCGGCTGATTGCGCCCCGCGCCGCCTGATCCCGGAGCCCCCGGCACATGGCGCGTTCCGGACACCATGCTATCCCAGCGGTCTCCGTCGTCCAGGCGCACGTTTTCCTCACTGCGGGCTTCTATGAGTTCTCCCTGGCGCAGCATAAACAGGCGTGCCCACTCATGGTCTATGGCCAGCACAGCCACGGTGGGAAGCAGCTCAAGAATGCTGTCCAGCAGAGACTTAAGGGGGCGTCCGTAGTGAAAGCGCTCGGGCAGGTCGGCCTGAATATCGTGGCGCTCCACCCTGTCTTGGCCCACCACATACAAGGCACTTTTGCCGTGATGAAGGCGGGCTTCTTTTAAGTCCTCAAGCACCTGGTTCATGACCGTGGGAGGCACGCCCGCCTCTTCCATCTTCACTTTCACCCTCGTCTGAAGACCAGTGCCCTGGTTGTCGGACAAGTTCGGATTGTCATTCACCACTGCCATCAGCACCATTGCATGTTCAGGCAAGTTTTGAATGCGCCGCAGATCAGCTTTCGAGATCATCAGTTCCTCCTTCCTCTCTATTCTTGAAGGACAAGAGGTGGGAAAGGCCGGGTATTTTCCTGAATTCAGATTCACCTGTTTGATGATCAAGACAGGGTTTCCTGTAGGAGTCAGGTCATAAAAGCCGCATGTCCTGAACGGGCGCCGAGGACATGCGGCTTTCAAAAGATGATCTTTTGCTTGCTCTTTGCCTGCGCGCTCCGCAGGACCGATC
>JAQBPF010000041.1 GCA_028287665.1 Deinococcus sp.
GTGGCAGGTGTGGCACTGGTGGCTGTCCTCAGTCCCGCTCTGGCCTTTGGCTGGGGGCCGCTGCCTGCCCTTCAGCTGCGCGGGGCGGCGCTGGGCAGTGCCCTGACCTCCTGGGTGCTCGCCCTCACCCTGTTGCCGCTGGCCCTGCAGCGTTTGCCCCGGCCTGCGCTGCCCGCTGGCGCAGTGCGTTCAGAGGTGGGCGCACTGGCCCGTCTGGGCTGGCCCATCGGCCTGACGTTGGGAGCAGAAGGCGGGTTGTTTTCGGTCACGGCCCTGCTGATGGCCCGCTTTGGCCCCGACACTCTGGCCGCGCACAATGTGGCGCTTCAGGTGATTACCGCCGTGTTTATGCTGCCGCTGGGTCTGGCAACGGCCACCGGGATCCGCGTGGCACAGGCGCACGGTGCAGGCCAGATGGCCGCCGCCCGCCGCTCCGGATTGGTCGGTGCAGGCGCCGCCACTGCGCTGATGGCCGCATTCAGCCTGGTCTATATCTTCGCGCCACACCTGTTTATCGGCCTGTTCGTCAATCTAAGCGATCCGGCCAACGCCGCGCTGATCGCCTCGGCCAGCGCCTTCCTGCTCATCGCCACCCTGTTTCAGATGTTCGACGGCCTGCAGGTGACGGCCAACGCCGCCCTGCGCGGCCTGCAGGACACGCGTATTCCGCTGCTGATCTCGTTGGCGGCGTACTGGGCCGTGGGCCTCGGCTTCGGCTCGCTCCTGGCGTTTGGGCTGGGTGTGGGGCCACGCGGGCTGTGGTTCGGCCTGACAGCAGGGCTGATCTTTGCGGCAGTGGCCCTGCTCACACGGTTTTTGCACCAAACCCGGGCCAGTAAGATTCGCTAACGTTTTTCCCTCTCCCACTCCTGCCACCGCCGCCGCGCCTGGGTTTCCGCTGCGTGCCAGAAGGCCAATTCCAGTTCGGCCAACTGTGCTGGCGAGGGGTCTGGGGCACGCGGTTGGCGGTAGTCGGTGGCCTCCAGGCGGGCCAGCAATGAAACGTGCGCCGGATCGGGTGGTCGAAGCTGCTGGGCGGCGGCCAGCACAGTGTGTTCGGAAGCGGGACTGGCTGCCGAGACCAGCGTCGCATAGTGCCGCGACAATTCCTGCAGGTCGGCCACGCTGGGCGCGTAGACCCACGGCCCGTATTCGCCCAGCAGCACCAGGAATCCCGCCCACTCCCGGGCCATGATGCCGGTGAGCACGGCAGTCAGGGCTTCCCGGCGCGGGCCCGGTAGGGGAGCGCTGTTGGAACCAGGCGACACCCAGGGCCGGGCCCGCGTAAGGTCGCCCAGAATATGGGCTTCGCGGGCCAGTTGCCCCGCCCACCGCGCCGCGTCCGAGGGCGACGACACGTCGTTCAGCTCGACCACATGTGCCAGCCGGGCGCGGGCTGCAGGCGTCAGGCGAAGCTGGCGTGGAGTCGGCACACCCAAGCCTGCCCAAAGTTGCAAAGAACCAAGTTCAGAAGAAGACACCACTGCATTTTGCGAGTTGTCGGGGTCAAGGTGTCAATGCCCACCGGCAGACCTGCCCGGGCAACCGGAACTCCGCAGGCCGTAAAAAATGAAGCCTAGCCTGTCCAGCAGAGTCCTGAACAGCTTTCGGAACCTCCCTACTGTTCACATCACAGGGTGGGAAGAGAACAGAGGACTGAACAGGAATAAATATAAAAGTTGATAACTACTGATATTTATGGAGACCTGTCCAACTTGTCACCTCCCGCACCTGGTTGCTTGACCCGTTGACGACCTCTTCATCTTGTCGTAAGCTCTGAAAGTATCGAAATTTAGAGCGGGGTTCCGCAGCAGAGGGGGTGAGGCGTGAGACAGGCGCGTCGTGGTGAAATATTGTCTTTGGTGCATCAGCACGGAGAGTTGCCAGTTTCGGAACTTTCAAAACTGCTGGGTGTCTCTGAAGTAACTGTCCGCAGCGATTTGCAGGTGTTGGCTGGAGCCGGACAACTGCGCCGAACACGCGGCGGAGCCAGATTACCCCTCGAGGTGCGCGGTGAAGCCCCACTCGAAGAAACCCGTCACCGTCACGCTGATGCCAAACGCCGCATTGGGCGGGCCGCCGCCGCACTGGTGCAAGACGACGAAACTATTTTTTTGGATGTCGGAAGCACCACCACTGAGGTCGCCCGCGCCCTGTCTCCGATGCTCCGCAACGTGACTGTGGTCACACCGGGCCTGAACATCGCTCTGGAACTTGAGCGTCTGCCCAACCTGCAGGTCATCGTGACTGGCGGCACGCTGCGGCCCTTGCAACACAGCCTGATCAGCCCCTACGCCCTCGAAGTGCTGCGCCACATTCATGCTGATCGGCTGTTCCTGGGATGCAACGGGGTAGGTGCCGTTCAGGGCATTACCAACGCCAACCACGAGGAAGCTGAGGTCAAGCGGGCCATGGTCGCCCAGTCACGTCAGGTAGTTGTGGTGGCTGATCCCAGCAAGCTCGGAATCGTAAGCCGGGCGCACATTTGTTCAGCCAACCGGGTCAACACGCTGGTCACAGCCCGCCACGCCACAGGACCGCCCGCTGATTTGCTGGCGCTGATTCCTGATGTGCAGGTGGTCTAGGACCGACTGAACTCTGAACGGGCTGTAGGAACGGGGCAGAACTGCTCCTCGTTTCCCGAATCCTTGGCCCCAGGTCACCCCTCCACTGAACCTCCGATACTGGATTTTTGCTTCTTCTCAGGTTGTACACCCCTTTTCGAGCCTTTGGAGGCCGTATGAAGAAAGCGCAACTTAAGACCGCCCTGCTGTCCATCTCCGCCCTGTTGCTGGCTGGTACTGCGCTGGCCGCCGATCCCGCTCTCCCCAAAGCCCCTGCTGGAAAAGTCACGCTGGAAGTCTGGTCCTGGGTTCCTGGACTGGAGAAGACCGTCACTGCCTTTGAAAAGGCCTACCCAAACATTGACGTGAAGGTGACCAACCTGGGCGGCGGCCCGCAGACCTACACCAAACTCCTGACCACCCTGAAAGCCGGAACGGGTGCGCCCGACGTGGCCCAGGTGGAATACGGCTTCGTGCCCTCGTTCGTGGATACGGGCGGGCTGGCCGACCTCAGCACCCTCGGAGCCAACAACTACAAGAAATACTTCGTGCCCTGGACCTGGGGACAGGTCAGCCCCGATGGCAAAGCTGTGTTCGCTATTCCGCAGGACACCGGCCCCTTTGCCATGGTGTACCGCGACGACGTGATGAAGAAGTACGGCATTGCCGTGCCCAAAACCTGGGCCGAGTACGAGAAAGCTGCCGCCACCATGTACACCAAGAGCGGCGGTAAGGTTAAGATGGGCAACTTCTATGCCACCTTCGCCCCCTGGTTCATGGCGTTGGCTTGGGCCGACGGCGCACAGTTCTTCAAACGTGACG